>JAFAPJ010000237.1 GCA_019247255.1 Methylobacteriaceae bacterium
CGAGAAGAAGGGCTACGGCGACCTCCTCGCGGCCCTCGCCGCGCTGCCCGCCGATCTCCATTGGCGCTTCGCTCATATCGGGGGTGGCGAGGGGCTCGCGGCCCTGCGGGCGCGCGCGGCCGAGGCCGGCCTTGCGGACCGGACCGCCTTCCTCGGCGCGCGCGCGCAGCCCGACGTCGTCGCCCTCCTGCGCGAGGCGGATCTCTTCGTCCTGCCGGCGAAAGCCGCGCGGAGCGGCGACCGTGACGGGCTGCCGAACGTTCTCATGGAGGCGGCGAGCCAGGAGCTCGCGAGCGTCGCGACGGCCTTCGCGGGCATTCCCGAGTTCCTGCAGGACGGGCAGGACGGCGTGCTCGTCCCGCCGGGCGACGAGGAAGCTCTCTCGAACGCCTTGAACCTGCTCGCCCGCGACCCCGACCGGCGGGTGCGGCTCGGCCGATCCGCTCGGGCGCGGCTCGCTGCGGAATTCGACGCAGACGCGGGGCTGGATCGCATCGCCTCCCGCCTACGCGCCTCGGCCGGGCTCGGCGAAGCCGCCTCCGAGCGCGCGGCGGCCATCTCCGCCGCGTGATTCCGCTCGCCTTCTACGCGCCGCTGAAGAGCCCCGACCACCCGGTCGCGTCGGGCGACCGGACGGTCGCGCGCCTCCTCATGGCGGCGCTCGAGGCGGCCGGCTTCGCGCCCGAGCTCGCGAGCCGACGTCGGAGCTTCGAGGGCGACGGCGATCCCGATCGCCAGGCGGCGCTTCAGGCGGCCGGGGAGGCCGAGGCGGACCGGCTCGCGGCCTCCTATCGCTCCCTCGCCGAACCCCGGCGGCCCCGGCTCTGGTTCACCTACCACAGCTACTACAAGGCGCCGGACCATCTGGGTCCAGCCGTCGCCCGCGCGCTGGCGATCCCCTATGTCGTGGCGGAGCCGTCCCGAGCCGGGAAGCGCGCCCGAGGACCCTGGCGGATCGGCCACGAGACCGCCGAAGCCGGGCTCGACCGCGCCGCCATCCTGTTCGCGGCGACGGCGCTCGATCGCGAGATGCTGGAGCGCTTGCGACCGCCCGGCCAGGTGATCGTCGACCTGCCGCCTTTCCTGGACGCGTCGCGCTGGCCGGCGGCGCCGCGCACCGGCCGGGAGCCCGGGCACCCGGCACGCCTGATCGCCGTCGGGATGTTCCGGCCAGGCGACAAGCTCGCGTCCTACCGTGTGCTCGCGGACGCGCTGGCGCGCGTGACCCAGGACTGGCGGCTCGCCATCGTGGGCGACGGCCCGGCCCGGCCCGAGATCGAGGCGCTGTTCCGCCCGTTCGGCGACCGCGTCGCGATCCGGGGCGAGGTCGGCGATGCCGGCGCGCTCGCCCACCTCTACGCGGAAGCCGACCTCCTCGTCTGGCCGGCCGTCAACGAGGCCTACGGCATGGCGCTCCTCGAAGCGCAGGCCTGCGGCTGCCCCGTCCTGGCGGGCAATTCGGGGGGCGTCCGAAGCGTCGTCGAGCCGGGCGTCACGGGCTGGCTCGCACCGGCGCGCGACCCGGCCGCCTTCGCGGCGGAGCTCGCGCGGCTTCTCGGCGAGCCGGCCGAGCTCGCGCGGCTCGGGCGTGGGGCGGCCGAACGGGTGAGGGACCGCCACGACCTGCCGGCCGCCGCCCGGACGCTCCGGTCGGCTCTCCTGCCGCTCGTCGCGACGGAGCCGGCTCCGGCGTGAGCCTCGCCTGCCTGATCCTCGTCACGCACCTCCTCGGCGCCGGCCACCTGACCCGAGCGGCGGCGCTGGGGCGGGCGCTGGCGCAGGCGGGCCACCGCGTCACGCTCGTCTCAGGCGGGCGCCCGATCGCGCTTGCCCGGACGGACGGACTCACGTTCGTGCAATTGCCGCCCGTCCAGGCGGCGCTGGGCGACTGGAGCACTCTGCGCGACGAGGCCGGAGCCCCGGCGAGCCCCGAGCTCCTCGCGCGCCGACGCGACCTCGTGGGCGCGATCGCCGAACGTATGAGGCCCGACATCGTGGTGACGGAGCTCTATCCCTTCGGCCGGCGCGGGCTTGCGGCCGAATTCGAGGCGCTGCTCGCGGCGGCCATCAGCCTGCGGCCGCGCCCGCTGGTCGCCACCTCGGTCCGCGATGTTCTCGCCACACCCCGCAAGGCGCGGCGGGCGGAGGAGACGGAAGCCGCGCTCGCCCGCCTCTACGACCTCGTCCTCGTCCACGGCGACCCGGAGCTCGTGCCCCTCGAGGCTTCCTGGCCCGTCGGTCCGGCCTGCGCGGCCCGGCTGCGCTACACGGGCTACATCGACGCCGACCCGCCCTCCCCGGACATGTCGGCCTCCGACGAGCCAGGCGGCGCCGTCCTGGTTACGGGCGGATCGAGCGCGGCCGCACTGCCGCTCTACCGCGCCGCGTTGGCGGCGGCCGCCCGCGCGGCCGCGGGCAGCCGATCCTCGCCGCCTTGGCACATCCTCGTGGGCCACGGCGTGCCCGAACCCGACGTCACGGCCTTGCGAGCGGCCTCCTTCGGTCACGCGCGGATCGAGCGGGCCCGCCCCGACTTTCGGGCGCTGCTGCGAAAGTCGGCTGTCTTCGTCGGGCAAGCGGGCTACAACACCGTGATGGATCTGTTCGACAGCGGCGCCCGAGCCGTTCTCGTGCCCTTCGAGGCGGGGGGTGAGACGGAGCAGAGGCTGCGGGCGGAACGGCTCGCGGCGCGCGGGCTGGCCCGGCTCCTGCCGGAAGCCGAGCTGGACGGCGATCGCCTCGCCCGCGAGGTCGAGGCGGCGCTCGCGGCGAGCGCCCCCGCCTGGGGCGGGGTCGACCGGGACGGGGCACGTGCAAGCGCGCGCATCCTCGAGGACGAGGCCCTGCTCCGGCGGGCGGCCCGCGCGTGAGCGAGGCCCACCTCGCACCCGTGCGGCGCCTCCTCGACCAGGCGGGCGCTGAGGGCCGGACGGTCGCCTTCTGGTGGCGGGACGACGACGCCGTCCGCCCGACGCCCGCGCTCGAGCGCCTGCTCGGGCTGCGCGAGGCATGCGGTGTGCCGCTCGCGGTGGCGGCGATCCCTGGCCCGTCCGTGCCCGCCCTCGCGGAGCGCCTGTGCGGCGATCCGGAGGTGCGCGTGCTGGTTCACGGCCTCGCCCACGCGAACCACGCGGGTGGCGGCGCCAAGGCGGCCGAGTTCGGCGCCGACCGGGGTGTCGAGGCGCTCACGCGCGACGCTGAAACGGCGCTCACCCGCGCCCGCGCGACCTTCGGCAGGCTCGCGCTTCCGGTCTTCGTCCCACCCTGGAACCGGATCGCGCCGGGCCTCGTCGCCGCGCTTCCCGGTCTCGGCTTTCGCGGGCTGTCGGCTTTCGGCCGGGTGGCGGAAGCGATCGCTGCGCCCGGCCTGCGGATCGTGAACACGCATGTCGCCCCAATCGCCTGGCGCGGGTCGCGGAGCCTCCTCGATCCGGACGCGCTCGCCGCGTCGTTCGCCCGTCACAGCCCGTTGGGCATGTGCGAGGGGGAACCGATCGGCCTTCTCACGCATCACCTCGTGCAGGACGAGGCCGTCTGGAGCTTCTGCGAGAGGTTACTCCACATGCTGTCCGGTCACCCCGCCGCGCGCTGCCTGAACCCGGCCGAGCTCTGGGGCGACGGGACGCGTCGGGTCGCGGGGCGGGCCGGCGATCTCGCGACCGCCGGGAGCGGCGCCGCGTGACGACGCCCGTTCTTACCATTCGCGACCTTTCGGTCGAGATCCGGGCGGACGGCGCCTCGTTCAACGCGGTCGACGGGCTGTCCTTCGCGATCCCGCGCGGCCGGACGGTCGCGGTCGTCGGCGAGTCCGGCTCCGGCAAGTCCGTCACCGCGCAGGCGATCCTGCGCATCCTGCCGAAGGTCGCCCGGATCACGGGCGGCAGCATCCTGTTCGACGATCCCGCGGACGAGAAGCCCGCGATCGACATCGCCCGGCTCGAGGAATCGAGCGAGGCGATGCGCCAGTTGCGCGGCGGCCGGATGGCGATGATCTTTCAGGAGCCGATGACGTCGCTGTCGCCGCTCCACACGGTCGGCAACCAGGTGAAGGAGGCCCTGAAGCTTCACGCGGACGCGGACGACAAGGAGGCGACCGAGCAGGCTCTCGACGTCTTCCAGCGTGTCGGCTTCCCGGATCCGAAGCGCGCGCTCGTCACCTACCCGTTCGAGCTCTCCGGGGGGCTCCGCCAGCGCGCCATGATCGCGATGGCGCTCATCACGCGCCCGGCGCTCCTCGTCGCCGACGAGCCGACGACCGCGCTCGACGTGACCACCCAGGCGCAGATCCTCGACCTCATCCACGAGCTGCAGGCCGACATGGGCATGTCGGTCCTCCTCATCACGCACGACCTCGGCGTCGTAGCCAACATGGCCGACGACGTGGTGGTCATGTATCGCGGCCGGATGATGGAGGCGGGCTCGCGGGAGGACATCTTCCGGCGCCCTCAGCACCCCTACCTGAAGGCGCTCATGCGGGCCGTCCCGCGCTTCGCGATGCAGCCCGGCGAGCGGCTGACGCCGCTGCGCGAGGTGAAGAGCAAGGCCGTGCTCGCGGCCGCGCACCGGCCCGTTCAAAGTGCGCCCGCCAGGCGCGACGTCCTGCGGGTCGAGAGCATCAGCAAGTGCTTCCTCCTGCGCTCCGGCTGGTTCAAGGGCGCCTCCAGGGAGGTACGCGCCGTCAACGACGTGAGCCTGTCGGTCGGCGCCGGGACGACGCTCGGCCTCGTGGGGGAATCGGGCTGCGGGAAGACGACCGTCTCCAAGATGATCTCGCGCGCCCTGAAGCCGGACCACGGCCGCGTGCTCTTCGACGACGGGTCCGGGCCGAGCGACGTCCACGAGCTCTCGGGCGAGGCGCTGACGCGTTATCGGCGCGCCGTGCAGTTCGTCTTCCAGGACCCGTTCTCGTCCTTGAACCCGCGCATGACCGTCTACGAGATCCTGACGGAGCCGCTGCGCATTCACGGGATCGGGACGTCGGACGAGCGCTTCGAGCGGGCGAAGGAGCTCCTCGACATGGTCGGGCTCGACCGGCGAAGCCTGCGCCGCTACCCCCATTCCTTCTCGGGCGGCCAGCGCCAGCGCCTCGGCATCGCCCGCGCGCTCGCCCTTGAGCCTCAGGTGCTGCTCTGCGACGAGCCGGTCTCGGCGCTCGACGTCTCGGTCCAGGCGCAGGTGCTGAACCTGCTTAAGGACCTGCAGGGCGCGCTCGGGCTTTCCTACCTCTTCGTGTCCCACAATCTCGCCGTCGTCGACTACATTGCCGACACGATCGCGGTGATGTGCCGGGGCTACATCGTCGAGCAGGCGCCCGCGGCCGAGCTCTTCCGCAACCCCGTCCATCCCTACACGAAGGCGCTCCTCGCGGCCGTGCCGGATCCCGACCTCGACCGCCCGCTCGACTTCGCCAAGCTCCGGACGGGCCGCTTCTCCGAACCTGCGGCCTGGCCGGAGCCGTTCCGGCTCGCGGGCCAGGATGTCGGCAGCATGGGCGAGCTCTCGCCCGGCCACCTCGTCCGGATGACCTCCTCCGGCTCCATGGAGAAAGCCGCGTGAAGCCGCTCCTGCCCCGTCTACTCCTCGCGGCCTGCCTGCTCTCGCCGGGCGGCGCGTCGGCGCTCGAGTTTGTCGAGACCCCGCTTCTCGCCAAGCGCGTCGCCAAGGGAGAGCTGCCGCCGATCGCCGAGCGTCTGCCGAAGACGCCGCTCGTCGTGCAGGCGGGCGAGGGCCGCGTCGTCGGGCGCCCGGGCGGGGAGGTCGTGACGCTGATCCCGAAGGCGCGCGACATCCGCTACCTCTCGGCCAACGCCTATTCGCGGCTCGTCGGCTATAATGAGAAGCTCGAGCTCTACCCGGACCTCCTCGAACGGGTCGACAACCAGGACGAGCGCGTTTTCACCCTGACGCTGCGCGAGGGGCATCGCTGGTCGGACGGCGCGCCGTTCACGGCGGAGGATTTCCGCTTCTGGTTCGAGGATGTCGCGCAGAACCAGGATGTGAGCCCGGCCGGCCTGCCCGAATTCATGCTGGTCAACGGTCATCCGCCGCGCTTCGAGGTCCTTGATCCCCGTACGGTTCGGTTCAGCTGGGACGGCCCCAACCCGCGCTTCTTGCCGACGCTCGCCCAGCCCCGCGACCCCTTCATCTATCGGCCCGCGCACTATCTGAAGCCCTACCATGCCAAGTACGCCGACAAGGCGAAGCTCGACGACCTCGCCAAGAAGCAGAAGCTGAAATCCTGGGCTGGCCTGTTCAATCGCATGGACGACATGTTCGATCTTTCCAACCCGGCAACACCGACCCTACAGGCCTGGCGGCCGACGACATCCCCGCCAGCGAACCGCTTCGTCTTCGAGCGCAACCCGTACTACCATCGCGTGGACGAGCGGGGTCAGCAGCTGCCCTATCTCGACCGCGTCGTGCAGGACATCGCGGCCGGAGGCCTCATGGCGGCGAAGTCGAATGCCGGCGACGCCGACCTGCAGGTGCGCGGGCTCTCCATGCAGGACATTCCGGTCCTGAAGGAGGGTGAGACCGACAAGGGCTACCGCGTGCTGATGTGGCCTTCGGCTCGCGGCAGCGAGATCGCGCTCTTCCCCAACCTGAACGCGCAGGACCCGGCCTGGCGCAAGCTGAACCGGGACGTCCGCTTCCGCCGGGCGCTCTCGCTCGCGATCGACCGGCGCACCCTGAACAACGCGCTCCTCTTCGGGCTCGGGACGGAGGGGAACGACACGGTCGTCAAGGAGAGCCCACTCTTCGCCGAGGAGCTGCGCGCGACCTTCGCGACCTACGATCCGGGCGAGGCCTCCCGACTTCTCGACGAGGTCGGGCTCACGGACCGCAACGGGGCGGGCATCCGGCTGCTGCCGGACGGACGCGAGCTCGAGATCATCGTGGAGACGGACGGCGAGAGCGCGCTCGTGGTGGATGGACTGACGCTCATCGCCGAATTCTGGCGCGAGGTCGGCGTCCGGCTCTTCGTCAAGCCGCAGGATCGCACGGTCCTGCGCAACCGGACCTATTCCGGGCTCACCATCATGGTGGCGGCGCAGGGGCTCGATCTGGCGCTCGCGACGCCCGACATGCCGCCTTCCGAGCTCGCCCCGATGGCGCAGGATTATTACAGCTGGCCGAAATGGGGTCAGTGGATCGAGACGAAGGGCAAGTCCGGCGAGCCGGTCGACCTTCCCGAGGCGAAGGCCCTGACCGAGCTCAACGAGGCCTGGATGCACAGCTCCGACCGCGGCGAGAAGGCCCGGATCTGGCGCGAGATGCTGCGCAACCACGTCGAGAATCAATGGTCGATCGGCACCGTCGCGGGCGCGCTACAGCCGGTCGTCATCAAGGCGCAGCTGAAGAACGTGCCGGCCAAGGGCATCTACTCCTGGGAGCCGACGTCGAATCTCGGCATCTATCGGATGGACCAGTTCTTCTGGGACCGGCCGCCCGGACGTGAGGCCGCCCTCCCGTCCGCCACGGTCGCGCGATGATCCGCTACCTTCTGCGCCGCTTCGTCACGATGCTCGTGACGCTGCTCATCATCTCGGCGCTCGTCTTTCTCATCATCAAGCTGCCGCCGGGCGACTTCCTGACGAACCAGATCGCCGAGCTGCGCTCGCAGGGCGAGGCGGCCTCCGTCGCCAAGGCCGAGTTCCTCATCAAGCAATACGGGCTCGATCGGCCGGTCTGGGAGCAGTACCTCGTCTGGATCGGGCTCTGGCCCGGGCCGAGCGGCTTCTCCGGCATCCTCCAGGGCGATTGGGGCTGGTCGTTCGAGTTCGACCGCCCCGTCTCCGAGGTCGTGGGCGACGCGCTCTGGCTGACGATCCTCATCAACCTCGTGGTCGTGGTGTTCGTCCACGTGGTCGCGATCCCGATCGCGATCTATTCCGCCACGCGGCAATATTCGGTCGGCGACTATATCGCGACGTTCATCGGCTATATCGGGCTCGCGACGCCGAGCTTCCTGCTCGCCTTGATCCTGCTCTACTATACGAACCGGTGGTTCGGCATCTCGATCGGCGGCCTCTACGATTCGCGCTTCGCCGGCCAGCCCTGGAGCTGGGAGAAGGTCCAGTCGCTCCTCGGCCACCTCATCGTACCGACCCTCGTGATTGGGCTCGGCGGCACGGCCGCCATGATCCGGCGCATGCGCGCGAACCTGCTCGACGAGCTCGGCAAGCAGTACTTCGTGACGGCGCGGGCCAAGGGTATGCCGCCGCCCCGCGCGCTGCTGAAATACCCGTTCCGGATGTCGCTGAACCCGTTCATGGCCGATATCGGCAACCTCCTGCCGCATCTCATCTCGGGCTCGGTCCTGGTCTCGCTGGTGCTCAGCCTCCCGACGGTCGGTCCGCTCCTGCTGCAGGCCCTGAAGAGTCAGGACCAGTTCCTGGCCGGCTTCATCCTGATGTTCGTCGCCATGCTGACGGTCATCGGCATGCTCATCTCAGACCTGCTCCTCGCATGGCTCGACCCGCGCATCCGGCTGTCCGGCCGATGAGGGGGACGGCGCGAGGCGATCAGGGAGCCGAGGCGTGAACGCGGAGACGGCGCTCCGGCCGAGCCACTACGTCGACACGCGTCCCTTCGATCCGGGGGCGAGCGAGCCGCTCGGCGCGGCGTCGGAAGATTTCTATCGCGCCTCGTCGTGGCGGCTCACCTGGTGGAAGTTCCGGCGCCACAAGGTTGCGGTGGCGGCGGCCTTCGTGCTGCTGTTCTTCTACGCGCTCGTGCCGATCGTCGAGCTGATCGCGCCCTACGCCCAGGCCAAGCGCAACGGCGATTTCCTCTACGCGCCCCCGCAGGGCGTCCACCTCGTTCACGAGGGGCGCTTCGTCGGCCCCTTCGTGTACCCGTACCGGCACAGCTTCAACCTTGAGACCTTCCGGCGCGACTACATCCAGGACCGGACGAACCCGCAGCCGATCCGCTTCTTCTGTCGCGGCGACGCCTACGATCTCTGGGGTCTCGTCCGTGCCGACGTCCATCTTTTCTGCCCGCCGAACGGCGGGACGATGTTCCTCCTCGGCACCGACCGGCTCGGGCGCGATCTCCTGTCCCGCATCATTTACGGGGCCCGCATCTCGCTCACGATCGGGCTCGTCGGGATCGCGGTCTCGTTCGCGCTCGGCCTCTTCTTCGGCGGCATCGCGGGCTATTTCGGCGGCGTGGTGGACGGGGCGGTGCAGCCGCTCATCGAGGTGATCCGCTCGCTGCCGGAACTGCCCCTGTGGCTCGCGCTCTCGGCCGCCCTGCCGGTGACGTGGTCGCCATTGCTGGTCTATTTCGGCATCACGCTGATCCTGGCGCTGCTCGACTGGCCAAGCCTGGGCCGCGCCGTGCGCTCCAAGCTCCTGTCGCTGCGCGAGGAGGACTACGCCATGGCGGCCCAGATGATGGGCGCCAAGCCCGGCCGGATCATCGGCCGCCATCTGCTGCCCGGCTTCATGAGCCACCTGATCGCCTCGGCGACGCTGTCGATCCCGTCGATGATCCTGGCCGAGACCGCGCTCTCCTTCCTGGGCCTCGGCCTGCGCCCGCCCATCACCTCATGGGGCGTGCTCTTGAACGAGGCAACCGACATCAACGTGGTGGCGGTCAACTGGTGGCTGATGTTCCCCGTCGTGCCGGTGATCCTGGTCATCCTGGCCTATCAGTTCCTGGGCGATGGAATGCGCGATGCTGCAGACCCTTATGCCTGAGGCATAAGGGTCGAAGCATCGGGCGAGCAGCTGCACTAAGCGCCCGCTTCCGCTCCGCATGAGGGAGAGCGCGCCCGCCTAACCCGTTGAAGCCTTTGATCGACAAGGCATTTCGGCCGTTCGGCCGCGGATACTAGAAATCACGGTTTCGCCCCAATTGGGCCTACCGACGGCCATCCGGGCTTTCCATCTTTGCCCTGTATC
>JAFAPJ010000290.1 GCA_019247255.1 Methylobacteriaceae bacterium
CCGTGCGGCGAGCCGGGCCCGGCGCGCCGCGCCGCGTCGACATTCGCGGTCTGCCGCGCCGGATCGCGCTCGATCCCGTGCCGACGAGCCTCGCGCGACTCGGCCGTGACGCCGCGCGGCTTGCCGACCGCGACGGAAACCGCACGCCCGAACCAGCCCAGCACGAAGGTCGGCACGCGGTAGCCCGGGTCGTCCACGCCGTCCCATGGGCTCCCGTCCGCCCGGCAGGGCGGCTCAAAGAAGGCCGCGAGAGGCAGCCACCCGCCGAACAGCGGCCAGGCGGACGTGCGCCCGAGCGCCATGTTCGGGGTCGCAGTCTCCGCACCCGCCGCGGCACGGCGCCGCCGCGAGGACAGGCGTCCGTCGGGCCGGTCGCGCGGCAGGAGCCAGCCGGCCAGCACGTACCCGATCTGCAGGAGAACGAACCCGCCGATCACGGTGACGACGGCCGCGAGCGTCGGCGTTCCGGTCGAGAGCGCCACGGCCAGGTAGATCGGAACGGCCAGGAATCCGACGAGCGTGACGAACACCCAGCTGAGATACAGGCTCGCGACCGCGCCGATCAGGGTCATCGCGAGCAGAAACATCGTCATGGATTTCGTATCGCCGGGAAGCGACGGCGCCTTCGTCGAGACAAGTGCCATCGATGCACGGTAGACGCTAGTCCCTCCGCCTTTCTGAATCATTGGCTGTGGCGGCGAAAGCTCTCCGACCACGCTTAATCAAGGTCCGGCCGAGCTTCGATACGGCCGCTTCAGCCTGCGCGAGCGAGCTTGGCTGCGGCCTGATCGGGGCGGCGTCGCGGCCCGGCGCGACGGCTGATCGTGGAGAGCGACAAGGATGCGACGGCTCGCCACAGGCCCGGTCGGAGCGCCGTGCCGAGAGAAGCCCCGATGTCGTGCGCCCGGACGGCGCTGCGCAGGCCGAGATAGGCGTCGAGATCCGTCATGGATCGGCGGAGCCGCCGGTCCGCCGCCGCGATGCCGGGAGCGGGCGGGAAGGTCGGCCGCAGCTCGTCATAGGCCGCGAGCATCGTGGCGAGGTCCTGGCGTGTCAGCCGTCGCGACAGCGAGCGAGCGAGCACCCGATAGCGATAGAGCGGGCGGGGCAGGACGACGAAGCCCGAGCCTGCCAGAAGGCAGCGGAGAACAAGGTCAAAATCCTCGCCGATCCGCAGCCGCTCATCGTAGCGGATGCGGTGCTCCGTCAGGAAATCGCGCCGGACGATCGGCTTCAGAAAGCCGAGATTCGCCTCGCCTCCCGTCAGTCGGTTGCGACCGAGATACGCCTCGAGCTCGACCCGGAACGGCTCGCCGCCGGCGGTCGCTTCCGGCAGGGAAATCCAAGTGACGGACGGGTCCTCGTCCAGAAAACGCAGGCAGGCGTCGGCCACCAGCCGGCAGCCCGCAGTCTCGGCGAGCCGGATCAGGGCGCTCGTCCGGGCGGGCTCGATCAGGTCGTCCGCGTCAAGGACGCCGATCCAGGCGCCCCGGGCGGCGTCGAGAGCGAGATTGCGGGCCGCCGAGGCTCCGCGGCCGTCGCCGCGGATGAGCCGCACCCTCTCGTCGCGGCGGGCGAGTTCGGCGACGATCTCGCCCGTCCCGTCCGTCGAGCCATCGTCCACCACGACGACCTCGACGACCACGTCCTCCTGGCCGAGCGCGGACGCGATCGCGACCTCGATCCAGGGGGCAGCGTTGCGGGCCGCCATGACGAAGGAGATGTCGAGATCGCGCCGCATCCGGCTCAGGCCTCGGCCCGGGCGCGGTACATGAGGGCGGCCGCCTCCGGCCGGACCACGCGCCGCAGAGCGCGGAACAGCCGGGGGTACCGCCAGCGCAGCCGCGTCTTCAGGTGCTGAACGCGGTCCCGCGCGCCCCGGATGCGGGGAGGCCGCAGCTCGTCAAGGAGGCCGGCGGCGCGCGCGGCCGCGAGATAGCGCTCGCTGTAATGGACGCGGTGCGCCGCGACCCAGGGCTTGAGCGAGGTCGTGTAGTGGATGAGCTTCGGCGAGGCCCGCAACGCCGCGTAATCGGCGTCCGAGAGCCCGAGGAAGCGCGCCGGGACGTCGGCGCAGCGCGGCTGGAAGTTCCAGGCGAGGTCCAGGAACTTCACTTCGTCGCGCAGCGCGACGTTGAGCGCGTCCTGGTCCATCCAGGGCAGGCTCTGCCCGTGCCGTGCCAGGTAATCGAGCACGCGCTCCTCGCAGCGGGCGGCACGCCAGGCCGCCATGTCGATCAGCAGGACGCCCGAGTTGAAGTAGGGCGTGTCAGGTCCGAAGCCGATCTGCTCGCCGTCGAGGCGAAAATGGTCCCGGACCACGCCCATGACCTTGCCGTCGAGAGGCTCGTTCCAGAGCGGACGCAGGTCGGCGCAGATGAGCGTGTCCGCGTCGAGGTAGAGGACGCGTGTCTGCTGCGAGTCGATGAATCGGTCGAGGATGATGCGGGTGTAGATGCTCGTGCTGAACCGCTGCGTCGTCGGGAGGTCCGCGAAGGCGCCCTCGTCGAGGTGGTAGCAGCGGATCCGGCAATCGGGATGGCGGCGGCTCGCGCTCGCGAAGATCCGCTCGGACGCGTCCAGCAGAGGGTCGAAGGACGCGATCGAGATCTCGAGCGCGCTCTCGGGATTGCTGGCCACGAGCGAGGCGATCGCGACTCCGGCCTGCGCCACGTAGCCCCGGTCGATGCAGAACAGCACGTGGATGGTGGTCTTGGCGGTCATGGGACGGCTCCTCCGCTGATCCATCACGGGCGACCGCCGGCCGCGAAGGCCGCGGATCCTGCACGCCAGGCGGTCGCGCCCTCGCGCAAGGCTGCGCCGTAATCCCGAAGGCTGAGCTTGCCGCGCCCGGCGAAATAGAGCCCGACCAGGATCTTGCGCAGGAACTCGCGGCGGAGCGCGGCCTGCCGGCGGGCATGCCGGGCGAGAACCAGGAAGGCGCCGCGATAGTACTTGGCGGCCGTGTCCCGGCTCGGAGGCGGATGGCCGACGAGCGGGCTGTCGATGAAGCCGGTCTCGCGCCCGGCGAGATAGGCCCGGATCACGTAATCGGTGTCCTCGCCGCCGCCCGCCGCCGTGCCGAGCCCGAGCTCGGGATCGAAGGGTCCGATCTCGCGCACGAGGGGCGCGCGGAGGAACATGCTGTTCGAGCTCGCCATCCGGACGACGTCCCGGGCCGCGGCGGGCCGCAGCGGCGGCGCGGCGTCCGGCGCGACGGGATCGAGCGAGACGCGGCAGACCAGCACGTCGAGCCGCTCGTGGCTCGTGAACAGGCGATCGACCTCCGCGAGCCAGCCCTCCGGGAGCCAGCAATCGTCGTCCGGAAAGCCGACGACATCGTCCGCCGCCGGCGGTCCCTCGTCCCAGGCGGCCGCGAGGAGGCGGTTGCGCGCCTCGGATAGCGAGACGCGGCCCGGCAGAGCGGTCAGCCGACAGCAGCCGGGCGCGCGGGCGCGCAGACGCGCGAGGCCGGCCTCGTCGCAATTCTGCAGGAGAAGGTGATGGCGGATCGCAAGATCGCGGCTGCTCGCCGCGACGGAGGCGAGCAGGCGTTCGAGATCGTCCCAGCGCGGCTGCTTGAGGTCGCTCGTCGTGAAAAGGTGGATGGTCATCGCTGGTCGTGTCTCCCGCGAGCGGCGTCAGGAGCGAAGAAGCTCGCGCAGCCCGATCTCGAACTGGGCGAGCATGAGGCCGTAGAGCGCGGCCGAGAGCGCGAGCGCCGCGAGCCCGGCGGCGAGCCAGGCCGCGAAGCCCAGGCCGGGCACGACCCAGGTCAGGATCGCGAGCGCGGCGAGGAGCAGCATCGGCACGCTGATGGCGAGCCAGGCGGCGCTCGCCGTGAAGGCCTGCTCGCGCATGGCGCGGCGGCTGAAGGTGAGGAGCGCGACGAATTCGGTCGCGGTCATGGCGGCGAGGAAAAGCTCGAGATCGCCCCGCCAGAGGAGCAGCGCCGCGCCCGGCAGAACGGACAGCGCCGAGAGGATCGAACCGCGGGCGACGAGCCGCGTGTTGCCGGCCGCGTAGGCGGCCGGGACTGGCAGAAGCATCAGCATCTTCACGCAGACGCTCAAGCCCGCGAGGCACATGAACAGGCGCGACGGCCGGTAGACCTCGCCGAACACGGCCGCGAGGACCTGGTCGCCGACGAGGCTCAGGCCGAGCCCGTACACGAAGGCAAGGCAGGACAGGCACCAGGCCCAGCCGTCGAACAGCGCGGAGCCGCGCTCGCCCCGGTCCCGTCGCTTGACGAAGAGGGGCAGGAAGGCGCTCGTGAGAAACCGGGCCAGGACCGTGCGCGGCAGCTGGCCGGTCCCGTAAGCGACGTTGTAGAGCGCGAGCGGCCGCGGCCCGAGCACGTAGCCGACGAGCAACCGGTCCGCGAGCCCGAGCGACGCCGCGACCCCGTTCACGAGAAGGGGGCGCCCGAAGCGCGAGGCGTCCCGGGCCGCCTCCCGGTTCCAGGCGAGCCGGAACGGACGCGGCGACAGAACGTGCGAGAGCCCGACGGTCGCGAGCGCCGCGGCCAGCATGCCCCACACCATGCAGGAGAAGTCGCCGCCGGCGGCCGCGACCGCGACCGTGACGCCTGCGGCGGCGATCTGGGCGGCTGAGACGACGAGCGCCTCGCGCCAGAAGACGCCGTCACGCATCGCCTCCTTGACCCCGAGGTTCTCCCACGCCCGAACGAGCACAACGAGCCCTAGGAGGGCGTAGGTCGCGGTCGCGCCCTCGGCGTGAAAGGAGCGCGCGATCCAGGGCGAGAGGGCTGCGAGGATAAAGCCAAGGACGCAGCCCCGCAGGATGGACAGGCTCTGCAGCGTGGCCATCACGCTCGGGTCGTCCGTCCCGCCCTCCTTCCTGACCGCGAAGATCGGCAGGCCGAAATCGGTCAGAACCTCGATCATCCCGATCACGACCGAGAGCGAGATGGCGAGCCCGAACTGGTCGGGCGCGATGAGGCGGGCAAGCGCGATGTTGCGGACGAAGGGCAGGAGCGCTTCGAGGAGGTTCGCCGCGAGCAGCGGCGCGCTCGATCCGAGCTGGCCGAGACGCCTCCGTGGCGAAGCGTGCGGCGCGGCGCCCCTCGCGTTGGCCGAGACCGGGCTCATGTCCGTCCAGCGCTCCGCAACGCGTCGAGCGCCGCGGCGTCGAAGCGCCAGGGACGCCGCCCGGCCTCGACGAGGCCGAAGGCCGGCGAACTGCCCCAGAGCGCCCAGCCCCAACCGCGCGCTTCGCAGCTCTCCCGGACGGCGCGGAGCCAGGCGAGGCGCGCCGGCTCGGGCGCGGCTTTGGCATAGACCCCGAACTCGCCGACATAGATCGGGACGTGCCCTTGCGCGGCCGACCAGGCCTCGAGCCGCGACAGCTCGTCATCGAGCGCCGCGCGGGTGAAGGCGCCTAGGGCGATCTGGTTTTCCAGGATCGTGCGCGAGCGCTCGTCCGCCGTCGCGGCGCGCGCGACGGCCGCCGCGTCGCCGGGCGCGACGGGCCAGGGGAGCCCCGCGATGGTGCGGGCGACATCCCAGGTCCAGTCGGCCGCCTGATGCGTGAAGAGAAGCGGCGCGTAGACGTGCACGGTGTAGATGAGGTCGGGGTCGCGATAGGCGCGGCGAGCCGCGACGTCCTCGACGCCGCTCCAGCCGCCCCCGTTCACGATGACCGGCCGGCCGGACCAGCTCGTCCGGATCGCCGCGAGGGCGTCGGCCTGGAGCGTCCACCAGGCCTCGCCGCTCACGGGGTAGGGCTCGTTCAGGATCTCGAGCACGAGACGGTCGGGGCCGCCGCGAGCCATCGCATCGGCGAGGAGCCCCCAGCGTGCCTTGAACAGGTCGGCACCCGCCTGGGTCATCAGGATGTTCTTGGACGCGCCGACCGGATGAAGGTCGAGGACGGTCGTGAGGCCCGCCGCCGCGATGGCGTCGAGGGCCGCCCGCAGGTGCGACAGGTAGGGCTCGGCGAAGCGGGGCGGTCCGCCGCCCTCGGCGAAGAGCGCGTCCGGCTCGAGCCCCAGCCGGACGTGGGAGAATCCGGCGCCGGCGAGCGCGCGAAGGTCGTCGGCGCGCACGAAGGAGGCGAGGTGATCGGGCCCGTAGCCATGCTCGCTCTGCGCGAACCAATGCGCGAGGTTGAGCCCGCGGCCGAGAGCGGGGCCCGAGCCGGCCGCACGGGCGATCTTCGCGCCGGACGCGGCGGCGAGCCCCGCAAGCCCGGCCAGCATCGCGCGCCGGTCGATCGCGACCGAGCCGGGGGTCGGCTCGGTCCGGGCGGGCAGGTG
>JAFAPJ010000413.1 GCA_019247255.1 Methylobacteriaceae bacterium
CGATTTCGACCTCCTGGTCGGGGCGGCCGGAAGCGAGACGCAGCTCGTCCTGACGAGCGTCTATCTCGACCTCGCGGCGCTCGAGCTCCTGCCGGGATCGACGCTGGCCTTGCTCGCGGCGGATCCGCGGGTCGCCGGGGTCGCGCCGATCGCCTTCGGGGATGTCGTCGCCGGCTATCCCGTGATCGGGACGAGCCTCGCCTTCGCGACCCGCTGGGGCCGTCTCTCGCCGAGCGAAGGCCGGCTCTTCGCGGCGCCGGACGAGGCGTTGGTGGGCTTCGACGTGCGCCTGCGGCTCGGCGACGAGATCACGCCCGCCCACGCGACGGCGGGCCGGGGCTGGCCGCCGAGCGTCGCCGAGGAGGCGCGGCACCGGCACGAGGGCGTCCACTACGACGTGGTGGGCCGCCTGCCGCGGCTCGGCTCGCCCTATGACCGGGCGATCCTCGTGCCGGTCGAGACCGTCTGGGCGACCCACGGTCTCGGCACCGGGCACGCGGAGGCGGGGCGGATCGGTCCGCCCTGGGACGGCCCGACCGTGCCGGGCGTGCCGGCGATCGTGGTGAAGCCGCGCTCGGTTGCGGACGCCTATGCGCTCAGGGCGGCTTACCGGCGCGCCGGCCAGCTCGCCCTGTTTCCGGCCGAGGTGCTGGTCTCCCTCTATCGCCGGCTCGGTGACGTCCGGGACGTGCTCACGATCGCGTCATGGCTGAACGCCGCGCTGATCCTCTCGGCCTTGACGCTCCTCCTCGCGACGCTGACGGGCTTGCGCCGACGCCGCTACGCGCTCCTGCGCGCGCTCGGAGCGCCGGCGACCTACGTCTTCGCGGTCGTATGGCTCGGCGCCGCCGCGCTCGTGGCGTCCGGCGGCGCGCTCGGGCTCGCGATCGGCTGGGGAGCGGCGGTCGCGGTGTCCCGGGCCCTCGAGGACCGCACGGGCCTCGCGCTCGCCTTCCGGCCGGCCTGGAGCGACCTGGGGCTGGTGCTCGGCCTCGTGGCGCTCGGCAGCGCGCTCGCGCTCGTCCCGGCGGCGCTCGCCTACCGCCGGCCGCCGGGCGCGGAGCTTCGCGCCTGACCGCCCACCCGGCGACGCGGCAGCAGACCCGGTTCAATCCGGCCCGATAACGCTCTAAGAGCGCGCCTCGCGAGGTCCAGGAACAACGCCCCGATGATCGATCGACGAACCCTCCTCGGCGCGGCCGCTGCCGGAACCGCGGGCCTCGCGGCGCTCGGCTTCCCGCCGGACGCAATGGCCGCGGAGGGCCTGAGCTTCGGGCCGCCGGAGCCCTTCTCGTTCGAGGCGCTGAAGCAACGGGTGCGGGCCCTGGCGACGCGCCCCTACGAGGCGCCGCCGGTGCCGCGCCCGGACGTGCTCTGGCGGATCGACTACGATGCGCATGGCCGCATCCGCTTCAAGACCGACGTCGCGCTCTTCGCGAACGGCCCCGGCCGCTACCCGGTCACCTTCTTTCACCTCGGCCGCTACTTCCAGAAGCCCGTGCGCATGCACGTCGTGGCGAGCGGCCAGGCGCGCGAGATCATCTACGACGATGCCGTCTTCGAGATGCCGCCGGACAGCCCGGCGCACGAGCTGCCCCGCAATTCCGGCTTCGCGGGCTTCCGCTTCCAGGAGGCGCGGGACGGCAAACTCGATTGGCGGCGCAACGACTGGGTCGCGTTCCTCGGCGCCTCCTACTTCCGGGCGATCGGCGAGCTCTACCAGTACGGGCTTTCCGCCCGCGGCCTCGCGCTGAACACCGTCGTCTACGGCGTGCCGGAGGAGTTCCCGGACTTCACCCATGTCTGGTTCGAGGAGCCGGGCCCCGAGCGCGACGGCGTCGTCGTCCATGCGCTGCTCGACGGTCCCTCGGCCGTGGGCGCCTATCGCTTCGTGATGCGCCGCGAGGCGGCGGTCGTCATGGATCTCGACGTCTCGCTCGTGCTCCGCCGCGACGTGGCGCGGCTCGGCCTCGCGCCGCTGACCTCCATGTTCTGGTACTCCGAGACCGCCAAGGCCACCATGGTCGACTGGCGCCCCGAGGTGCATGATTCCGATGGGCTCGCGCTCTGGACCGGCACGGGCGAGCGCATCTGGCGGCCCCTCAACAACCCGCCCGGCACGCAGGTCTCCGCCTTCGTCGACAAGGGGCCGCGCGGCTTCGGGCTCCTCCAGCGCGACCGCAACTTCGACCACTACCTCGACGGCGTCTATTACGAGCGCCGGCCCTCGCTCTGGATCGAGCCCAAGGGCGATTGGGGCGCGGGCGCGGTCCAGCTCGTCGAGAACCCGACGGACGACGAGATCCACGACAACGTCGTGGCCATGTGGGTGCCGGCCGAGCCCGGGCGGGCCGGCCAGCGGCACGATCTCGCCTACCGGCTGCACTGGACCGCGGAGGAGCCCTACCCGACGCCGCTCGCGCGTTGCGTCGCGACGCGGCTCGGCAATGGCGGGCAGCCCGGCACCGTGCGCCCGCGCGGCGTGCGCAAGTTCCTGCTCGAGTTCCTGGGCGGCCCCTTGAAGGACTTGCCGCCAGGAACCCTGCCCGAGCCCGTGCTCAGCGCCTCGCGCGGCTCGTTCTCCTATATCCGGACCGAGGCCGTGCCGGACGACGTGCCCGGTCATTGGCGGGCGCAGTTCGACCTGACGGCCGAGGGCTCGGCCCCGGTCGAGCTTCGCTGCTTCCTGCGCAGCGGCGACCAGGTGCTCAGCGAGACCTGGCTGTACCAGTACCACCCGATCGGGTGACTGGCCCGGGCATCTCCTGGGGATAAGCGGGACGCCCGCGGGACCTGCGCGGGGGGCCGACTCTTGCGCGTGAGTCAGCCGGTCAGGTAGGTTCGGGACATCGGGCGAGCGCATCGCCCGGCACCCTCACACAGGTGAGAGACGATCCGCGCGGACGAGATGTCGCCCGCGCCCGGAGAGGGATTCGGACTGGCGGCGGTCCGGCGAGGAGACGAGGATGAGTGAGGCGGGGAGCGGCTGGACGGACGAGCGCGTCGAGCTTCTGGCGAAGCTCTGGGGCGAGGGGCTGAGCGCCAGCCAGATCGCCGCGACGCTGGG
>JAFAPJ010000501.1 GCA_019247255.1 Methylobacteriaceae bacterium
CCTTCCTGCTCCCGGTGGTCGTCCTTGACCTCCTGCTTCGTCATGCGCTGCCGAGCCGTCCAGCTGAAGCGCGCGTAGAGGAAATCCGCGATCGTCACGACCGCGTAGGCCGC
Organism: Methylobacteriaceae bacterium; assembly: GCA_019247255.1. Lineage (GTDB taxonomy): Bacteria > Pseudomonadota > Alphaproteobacteria > Rhizobiales > Beijerinckiaceae > Enterovirga. The sequence goes on from JAFAPJ010000501.1 coordinate 114, forward strand.
GACGAGCGCGCCCAGGAACTTGATGGTGAGCGCCCGGATGACGCTCCCGAAGGGACCGGGCTCGATGCCGACGATCGCCTCGAGCCGGTCGCGCTCCGACCAGAGGATCCAGCCCGCCAGCGTGCCGACGAGCCCGAGCTTGAGGAGCGACTTGACGAACTGGACCATGGCCTCGCGGCCGAAGATCCGCTTCAAGCCGGCGAGCGGCGAGAGCCGCTCGAGCTTGGGGGTCAGCGGCTCGACCGTGAGCAGCGGGCGGTGCTGGGCGAGGCCGGAGGCGAGCGCCGCCAGGCACAGGAGGCCGAGCGGGATCGCCGCGAAGACGAGAGCCGCCGTCAGGCCGTATCGGCTCGCCGCCATGAGGCCCGCCGGCGTGTCGGGCACGAGGTGCGCGTTCATCAGGAACGCCCGCAGGTCGAGCGCGAAGCCGGTCGCGCTGCCTGCGCTCGCCGCGAGCGGCAGCGAGAGCGTGAGGGCGCCGAGCGCCAGGAAGGTCGAGAGCTCGACGGAGCGCGGAACGTCGCCGCGCTTCGTCGCCTCGTCGAGCCGCCGGGCTGACGGTTCCTCGGTCCGGTCCTCCTGGCCCTCTCCCCCGCCCGCCATCAGGACACGCCGAAGGTCTGGAGGAAGCGCCCGAGGTCGCCCACGAACAACGTCATCATCGCGGCGACGCTGACGAGGAGCACGAGCATCCCGATGAGGATCGAGAGCGGGATGCCGACGAAGAAGACCTGGATCTGCGGGATGAGCCTGGAGAGCACCCCGAGCCCGAGATTGAACAGGAAGGCGAAGAGGATGAAGGGCGCGGCGAGCTTCAAGGCGAGCGCGAAGGCCGCGCCGACCGCGCCGACCGCGAGCTTCGCGGCGTCGCCGGCCTCGGGCAGGCTCGCGGGCGGCAGGAGGGCGTAGCTGTCGCGCACGGCCGTGATGGCGAGGTGATGCGTGTCGGTCGCGAAGACGAGCGTGATGCCCAGCAGCGTGAGCAGGTTGCCGATCGCGGCCTCCTGGCCGGATCGCGTCGTCGGGTCGACCGTCAGCGCCGAGGCGAGGCCGAGCTCCTGGGCGATGACGGCGCCCGCCGTCTGGAGCGCGGCCAGGACCATGCGGGTCGCAAGCCCGAGGATGAGCCCAACCAGCACCTCGCCGAGCAGCATCGCGATGGCCCGGTCCGGCGCCGCGGTCCGGGGCAGAAGCCCGGAGGCGAGGGGCAGGAGAGTCAGGGTGAGGAGGAGCGCGAAGCCGAGGCGGAGCCGGGCCGGAATCAGCTGCTCGCCGATCGCCGGGAGCAGCATCACGAGCGTCCCGACGCGCGCGAAGACGAGCATGAAGGCGGTGGCGAGATCGGGAATCGGGATCGTCATCGCGCCGAGGCTCGCCCGCCGGGGGCGCAGCCGCAAGGTTCAGCCTCCGGCCGCGATCCGGGCCGCGATCCGGGTCATGTAGGAGCCGAGCGCGTCCGCCATGAAGGGCAGGACGAGGATGAGCGCGCCGAAGACCGCAACGATCTTGGGCACGTAGATGAGGGTCTGCTCCTGGATCTGGGTCAGCGCCTGGACGAGTGAGATCGCGAGACCCACCACCAGCGCGATCAGCATGAGGGGCATCGCGACCTTGAGGAAGACGACGATGCCGTCCCGGGCGACGTCGAGAATGGCGGCGCCGGTCATCAGATCTGCATCCGCATGATCTCTTCGTAGGCCGAGATCACCCGGTCCCGGACCGCGACGAGCGTCTGGAGCGCGGTCTCGCTCTCGGCGACCGCGGTCACGACGTCGACGAGGTCCGTCCGGCCGGACGCGACCGCCATCGCCTGCGCGTCCGCCTTGCCGGCGCTCGCCGCGACGCCTTCGAGCGCGCCTTTCAGGAGCGAGCCGAAATCCGATTGAGTCGCCTCGTCGGGCCCGGCGAGGTCGAAGCCGCCCCGGCCGCGACCGGCCGGGAGGTTGCCGGTCGCCGCATAGGCGCCGGCCGCGAAGGACGTCGTGGCCATGCTGATCGCTCCCTCAGGCGCGGATGATGTCGAGCGTGCGGGCGATCATGCGCCGCGTCGCCGTGACGATGTTGAGGTTCGCCTCGTAGCTCCGCTGCGCTTCGCGCATGTCGAGCGTCTCGACGAGGCTGTTGACGTTCGGCAGCTTGACCTCGCCCTGCGGGTTCGCCGCCGGGTGGCCGGGGTCGACCTTCGTCCGGAAGGCCGAGCCGTCCCGCTGGACGGGACCGAGATCGACGACGGTCGCGCCGATCTCGCGATCGAAGTGGCGCGCGAAGGTCGTGACCTTGCGCCGGTACGGATCCGCGCCCGGACGGTTGCCGGTCGAATCCGCGTTGGCCACGTTTTCGGCGATGACCCGCATGCGGCCCGACTGGGCTTTCAGCCCCGAGGCCGCGACGGCGATCGACTTCGCGAAGTCCATGCGACCCTAGCTCCTCAGCTCGACTTGCCGACCGCGACGCGCAGCATCGACAGGCTCTTCTGGTAAAGGGAGGCCGCGAGCTGGAAATCCGACTGGTTGCCCGCGACCTTCAGCATCTCGTCCTCGAGATTGACCCCGTTGCCTGAGGGGCGCGTCTCGAACCGCTCGGCCCGGCGGCTGTCCGCCGTCCCGTCGGCTCCCGCGGATGCGAGGTGAAGCGGGCTCGTCCTGAGCATGGCGAGCGCCTGGCCGGGGGCCTTCGGGCTCACGAGCTCGCGCGGCTGAAAGCCCGGCGTGTTCGCGTTGGCGACGTTCTCGGCGAGCAGCTTCTGCCGGGTCTCGTGCCATTGCAGCCGGGTCTTGAGGGCTGCGACGATGGGAAGGTCGGTGAGCGCCATGGGCCCGGTTGCCTTTACGGTTCGGCAATACATGGCCCCGTTATGGTTAATGCCGGGTTAAGTGCCTGACGCTTCTGCCGAGCCAGGGGGCGCGGGCCCGGCAAGGGCTGCCGGGTCATGCCCGCCCGCTCCGCGACAGCCGCGAATCATCGTGGTAGCGTGGAACAGGATCGGGCCTTCGGTGTCTTGCACCGGGACAGGCCGCGCCTTGCGGCTCCGGTCCGTCCTCGCGAGAGAGTTCGAGTCTTGCAGTTCTCCATTCCGGGCATCGAGAACCTGTCCTCCGCGGCGAAGTACGTGATCGCCTTCGGCATCATCTTCGTGCTTCTGGCCCTGTTCGCCCTCATCCTGCGGCGCCTCACGGGCGGCCGGCTCTCGCTGTCCAGCGATCGCGGCCGGGCGAGGCAGCCGCGGCTCGGCATCGTGGACGTCTACGATCTCGACCGGCAGCGCCAGCTGATCCTGCTGCGGCGCGACAACGTCGAGCATCTGCTGCTCGTCGGCGGCCCGAACGACGTCGTGGTCGAGACGAACATCATCCGGGTTCCCGGGGCGCGTCTCCCGGTCGGCAACCTGCCCGCCGAGCCGGCCGCGGAGCCCGTGCCGGAGCGCAACGTCGAGATCGCGCCCGTGCGTCCGGTCGTCGAGCCGGCGGTCGGGCGGATCGTCGAGCGCGGCCCCGACCCGGTCGTCGCTCAGCTCGGCAACGCCGAGCCGGCGTCGAACGGGGCCCGCGAGCCGGTCGGCCGCGCCACGGTCGAGCCGCCGCTGAAGCCGAGCAGCATCCAGGCGACGGCCGGACGGCTCGTCCCGGAACGGCCAGCACGTCCTGAGAGCGGCCCCGCGCCCGCGCGCCGGCCGAACGGTCCCGCCCCGTCGCCGAGCGCCGCCGAGGAGGACGACGACGTCCTGTCCGACATGACGAAGCAGCTCGAGGAAGCGCTGAAGCGGCCCGGCCAGGGGCAGGCCGAGGTCCGGGCCGATGCCGGCGAGCGCCTCCCGGGCCCGCCCGGGAACGGCCGCGGCGAGCCTCGTCCGCCGCAGCGCCCGATCGAGCTGCCGCGCGCGAACCCGGTCGCGCGCGCGCCGGCGCCGCCGCCTCCGCCCGCCCAGAGCCGGCCCGAGCCCGCTCCGACCCGGGCCGAGCCGCGGACACCCGCTCCGCCGCCGTCCGGCCGCTCGGAGCCGGAACCGGCCGCGCGTCCCGAACCGCCGCGCCCCGAGCCGCAACGCGCCGAGACGTCCCGGCCTCCGTCGCCGACCCAGGAGCCCGGAAACCCTCCGGCGGAGGCGGTCATCGTCCCGCCGCGCCCGCAGCCGCAGACCGCACCGCCCGATCGGCCCGCGCCATCGCCGGAGCGGCTTGGACCGGCGCCCGAGCGGCTCGGACCGCCGCCGACGCCGCCCGCCCGGCGCTCGGCGGAGCCTCCGGCGCCTCCCGCACCTGCGGCTCCCGCCGAAGCGCCTGCCCCGCCACCGACCTCGCCGGTGGGCCTCCCGGCCGCCGCAGGCCCGGCGGCCGGCCCAGGTTCGGCTCCCGCGCCGTCTCCCGGCTCCGCCCCGCCTGCAGCCGAGCCTCGTCCCGCCCCGCCCGCGCCCGAGCCGAAGCCTGCGGCCGGGGGCAAGAGCGACGTCTTCTCCATCGAGGACATCGAGGCCGAGTTCGCCCGGCTTCTCGGCCGCCCGATCGACCGCAAGGACGACGGAAAGGCCTGAACTGCGTCGCCCCGGCGCTTGCGCCGGGTCATCGCGGTCCCGAAGGTCCGCTCCGGACGGAGCCGAACCGAATCAGCGTGCCAGGATCGCCGAGCCCGCGCGGACGCACCGTGCGGGCGCCCCTCGCCGTCGCGGGCGCGCTCGGCATCCTGTGCGCCGCGCCCGCCGCCGCTCAGACGCTGTCGCTCGATCTCGGGCAGGGGGCGGGCGTCACCGAGCGGGCGCTGCAGCTCGTCGCGCTGGTCACGGTCCTGGCGGTCGCGCCGTCCGTCGTCGTCATGGTCACGGCCTTCACCCGGATCGTCGTCGTCCTCTCGCTGCTGCGCTCCGCGATCGGGACCCAGAGCGCGCCCCCGAACACGGTGATCGTCAGCCTCGCCCTGTTCCTCACGGGCTTCGTGATGGCGCCGACCCTGCGCGAAGCCTACGCGGCCGGCGTCGCGCCGCTCCTCGCCGGCCAGATCCAGCCGGCCGAGGCCTTCGAGCGGGGCGTGGTCCCCTTGCGGGCCTTTATGATGCGCCAGGTGCGGGAGAAGGACCTCGCGCTCTTCGTGTCCCTGTCGCGCGAGCCCGTGCCCGCGACGCCCGAGGCCGTGCCGCTCCAGGTGCTCATCCCGGCCTTCATGATCTCGGAGCTCCGGCGCGCCTTCGAGATCGGCTTCCTACTGTTCGTGCCGTTCCTGATCATCGACCTCGTGGTCGCGTCGATTCTCATGTCGGTCGGCATGATGATGCTGCCGCCCGTGACCGTGTCGCTGCCCTTCAAGCTTATCTTCTTCGTGCTCGTGGACGGCTGGAGCCTGGTCGCGGGCTCCCTCGTCCAGAGCTTCGGGACCTGAGGCGGATCGCGGCCGCCTAGCCGTTGGAGCGATCGGTTGGCGCGGGCGCGCCGCCGGTGCGGGCCGGCCGCGCCGCGTCGGCGCCCGAGAGCTCCGGTCCGGCATCGGGATGGGCGGCCCGCCAATCGTCGAGCAGCTCGCGCAAGGCATCGGACTTCGCGACCTGCGCGGCGATGCGGCGGAACTCGCGCGAGTCCCCCGCCCCCGGCGCGACGAGCGCCGCGAAGGCCTTCGCGTCCGGGCTGTCCGCCATCTTCGGCCCGAACTTCTGGCCGAGGCGGTCGGCTCCGATGCGGTCCTCCGCGAGCAGATAGGCGACGCCCGCCCGGATCACCTCCGCCCGCTCCCGATCCGTCAGCGGCGCGGGCTCGCTCCAGCGCGTGCCGAGGAGCTGCTCGCCGGTCTCGCCGGCCTCCCGCCAGCGCCGGGCCGCCCAGAGCACGTGGGCGCGCATGCGCTCGGCCTCGGGCCCGGTCTCGCCGTCCAGGACCTCGAGCGCGAGGTCCGTGCGGGTGAGGTCGGCCTGCGCCTTGGCCTCGAGGAGCGTGCGGAAGCGTCGGACGTCCTCAGGCAGCTCGGGCAGGCGCGTCGAATGAAGCGCCGCGAGCGCCAGAACGGGCTTCCCGGCCATCAGGCGGACGGCCGCGAGCCTCGCGGCGATCGTGGAGCGCGCGGCGCCCACGAGGCGCTTGTCCACTTGATGCTGCAGGAGCTCGCCCGCCTGCTCGAGAAGGTCGAGCTCCACGAGCTTGTCGGACAGACGACGCACGATCTCGTCGCCCCGCCGCCCAGGCGGCGCGAGATAGCGGAAATCGAAGTAGAGCGCGAGCGTGTCGACGGCCGACATTTTCTCGCTCTCTGGGCCGAGCATGAGCGCCTCGAACTGGCGCATGACCTCGTCGCTAAGAGAGCGCACGCCCGGGTCGTCGCCGAAATACCGGTTGGCGATGCGGGCGAGCGCGAACATGTCGCGCCACCGGCCGAGCCGGCCGTAGAGCCGGGCGAGCTCCGTCGTCGTGGCGGCCTCGACCGCGTCGCCGCGCCAAGCGACGGACAGGAGCTCGAGCTCTTTGACGGCTTCCTCGGGCTTCAGCGCGCCGCCCCGGAGCCGGAGCACGATGCTGCGCAGCCGCGCCTCGGCGCCGATGCGGCCGAAATTCTCTGCTCCGAGCCGCGTGTAGGATGCGAGGGCGTCCTCCCCTCGCCCGCTCGCTTCGTCGATCCGGGCGCGGGCGAGATCGTGGTCGTCGCGCCCGATCGAGCCGGCCGGGAGACGCCCGATCGCGGTCCATTCGAACTGCGCCCGGCCCACATCGTTGAGGTCCAGGGCCGCGCGCAGCGCCGCGAGCCTGATCTCGCCGGCGAGCGTCTCGGGATACGCGTCGATCACGTCGTTCGCTCGACGGAGCCCGACGAGAGCCGGACCCGGCCTCTTCTCCTTGAGCTCGACCACCGCTCGCCACAGCTGCGCTTCGGGCTCCCGGGCCACCACGTCGTCGGCCAGGAAGCCATGCGCGTCCTTGAAGCGATCGGTCCGCGCGGCCGCGATGCCGGAGAGGATCAGCGCCTCGCGACTGCGCGCGAAGACGGTGTCCTCCGCCCGGGCCAGGTCGAGAACGCCCGCGGCCTCGTGATTGAGCTCGTTCGCGAGCAGGAACTTCGCGAGCCGCGTCCGAGCCTCCGCCCGGGCCGATCGCGGCGCGTTGGCGCTCGCCGCCACGAGCTCGCGATAGCGCGGCAGGACGGGTCCGTTCGCCTCGCGCGACCAGAGCTCGCGGCCGAGGACGAGCGCCGGCCCGTCGCCGCCTTCCCGCCCGTCACGGAAGGCGCTCGACAGCGTGAGGCCAGCCTGGCGGCTGACGAGCGCCCCGCCCTCGCCGAGCGCGACCTTCAGGTCGTCGGATCTCGCCTCGACCACGATCCCGTGCAGGGTCGGGGCCAGCGCGAACTCCACGAAGGACCGCGTGGTCGGCATGCCCTGGTTGCGGCCCGACGCGGTCACGACCGCGATCCGGGCCCCGTCGGGCTCGGTCAGCCAGCGCGCCGAGGCCGCACCGGGCAGCTCGACCCTGACGGCCGGCTGGCCAGTTTCGTCCGCCGCCCGGCTCACCCGGACGGCATCGGGCGGGAGGAGCCCCGGATGGCCGATCGTCAGGCGCCAGCCCGTCCCGTCCTCGACGAGCCGGGCCCGCCCCTCGCCGACCCGCGAAAAGCGCAGCGCCGCGAAGCCCTCCTCCGCCACCATCCCGTCGAAGCGGAGCGCCGCGCCGATTCCGGTCGCGAGGGGGGCCGGGTCGATGCGCTCGCGGGCGTCGAAGACGAGGGTCAGGTTGGGGCCCCGCTCGAAGGCGGCGGCCGGGGTCTTCGCCGCGAAGGGGAACACGACCCCCGGACCGTCCGGGCTCAGCTCGACCCGCGGCAGAACCGTCGCGGTCGGCTCGAGGGCCGGACGAGGCTTTCCCGCCGGCGGTGCGGCCACGAGAGGCGCGCGGGCGGTCGCGGCGCCCGGCGGCGCCGAGGCTTGCCGCGGCTCGACCGCGATGGGAATCAGCACGGCGGCCGCGGCGGGCCGGGTGGGCGGCACGGGCGGCTCCGGCGTCAGCACCGCCGCGGGCTCGGGCGGGCCCGGCCGCGACAGGTCGACGACGAGCGTGCCCTCCTCCGCGAAGGCGTTCAGGTCGTAGCCGCTCGCGGCCGCGAGCTTAACGGTCAGCGAGCCCGCGCCCGGGGCGGCCTCCAGCGCCCTTACGCCATCGGCGATCCGAGGCTTCGTGCCGCCCTCGTCCAGGGTGAGGCGGCCGTCGAAGACGAGCTCGGCCGCCGACCCCGCCTGCTTGACCCGGAACGTCGTGCCGGCCGGCGGCTCGAAGACGAGGCGGGTCAGGCGCGCGCTCTGCGCGAGGCGCAACGCCACGGGCCGGGGCGGCTCGACGCGCGCGACACCGGCGGCCTTCAGCTTCTCCTCCGCCTCGCGGGCGCGCTCGGCAAGCTCCGCCACGACCTCGGGCGGCAAGCCCGGGGGCAGGCCGACCCATCGCGGCGGCAAGAGATCGACGAAGACCTTCTCGCCGGCTTCGAGCACGTTCGTGCGGACCGGCCCGATCAGCGCGAGCCGCAGCCCCGTCTCGTCCGGGTCGCGCCGCACCACGGACACGTAGCCCGGCAGCTCGGCCACGAGCTTCTCGACCTTGATCCGGGTCGGCTTGCCGAAAGCGATCACCAGCACGCCATTCGCGGACTGGATCTTGACCTTGGTGGGCTCGTCGAAGGCGAGCAGGATCCGCCCGTAGCGGTCCGGGACGCTTCCCTGGACGATGACCTCGCGCGCGAGGGCGGACGCGGCGCCGGCCAGGGACGCGCCCGCAGCGGCCCCGAGCGCGCCCATGACGGCGAGGCAGCGCAGCAGCAGGCCCATGCGCGCCCGACGCCCCATGCCCGACACCCCTCCTCGTCCGAGGCCTGCGCGGAGCAGGCGCCGCGACCCTAGGCGGGCGGGGCTAACGTCCCCTTAAGGATCAGCGCCGCGCGGGCGGCACGGCCGGGTCGAGCGCCTGCAGTTCGCCCGCGGGCAGCGCCGGCGCGGCAGGCTTCTCGCCCTCGCCCCCGGCGCGCTTGGCGAGGGCCACGGTGAGCTTCTGAGCCCCGTCCGGGCTCATCGCGGCCAAGACCTCGGCCATCTTGCGCGGGTTCATCTGCGTGGCGACCTGGACGAGCACGTCCTGGGGCAGCCGATCGAACACGCGCGCGGCCTCCTTCGGCTTCATGGTCTCGTACATGAGGACGACGCTCTTCAGTCCGGCGGCCTCCGCCTCGGCCTTGCGGGTCGCGGCCTGGTCGCGCTTGTCCTCGTTCGCCTTGAGGGTCCCGATCTTCTCCTCGAGCCGCCGCTCCTGGTCCTCGATGATCTTCTGCCGCGTCTCCATCTCGCGGGCGCGCTGCTGCAGCTCCTCGCGGCGCTCGCCGAGGCGCTCGATGATGGCGCGCTCGGCCCCCGTGGGTCCGGAGGCGGCCGGCGCAGCGCCCGTCCCGCCGGGCTCGCTTGCGACGGGCGCCACGGGAACGGAGGGCGGGGGCGGCTTGCGCTCCGGGACCGAGCCCGTCTCCGCGGGATCGCCGGGAACGTAATCGGTTCTAGCGTGAGCCAGCACCCGGGCGAAGGCGGGGAGTTCGCCCGACCGCAGCGGCGCAGGCGGCGAGAACAGCCCGAGCACCTTGAGCGCCAGGAGCGCGACGGCCCCGATGACCACCCCGTCGACGAGCCTGAACTGGCGCGGCCGGGCGCGGGACCGCCGCACCACGGGCGGCTTCCTCATGCAGCGGCCCGGTTCGCAAGGCGGCGAGCCGCGCGCTCGGCGACGGCCTGAACGGATTCGGCCGCGGATTTCAGCACGTCGGCCGGCGGAAGCGGCTTCTCGGGCGCGGCTCCGAGCGGCGGGGCCGGCACGGCCGCGAGCTTGCGGGAGAGCGCCGCGATCTGCTCGACCCGCCCGATCAGCGCCTCGCCCTGCGCGACCTTCTCGCTGAGGGCCGCCGCATGCTGGTCCGCGAGGCGCAGCCGTTCGCCGAGCGTGCGGTCGCATTCGGAGAGCGTGCCGCGCAGCGACTGGATGGCGCGCTCAGCCGTGTCCGTCGCCGCCGCGAGATCGCCGATCGTCGCCCGCATCGCGGCGTCATGTACCTTCATGCCGGCGATGCGCCGCGACAGACGCAGGCTCGTCACGATGGTGGCGACCAGGAGGACGCTCACGAGGAGGTCGGCCATGAGGCCGAAGAGCATGCTCATCGGCGCGCCTACTGGATCACCACTTCCTTGAAGAGCACGGCGTCCACCCGGGTCGGCGCAAGCGCGATGTTGACCCGGCGGAGCAGCTCCTCACGAAGCTTGTAGATGCCGCCCGACCCTTCGAGATCGCTCGCGCGCAGCTCACGCACGAAGACCTGGAAGATGTCCTGGACGCGCGGAAGAAGCGGCGTCACCTCGGGCACGACCTTGGCGTCCTTCACCTCGAGCGCGACCTTGAACTTCAGGAATCGCGGCCGCTCCTGGTTCGGCTCGGAGGCAAGGTTCACGGTCATCTCCTGGATGTCCACGAAGGCGACCGGCTTGCGCTGCTCCTCGGCATGGGCGGCGTCCGGATGGGCAGCTGAGCGCTTCATGAACATATAGCCGCCCCCGCCGCCCGCGAGCACGAGCACGGCGAGGGCGCCGATGATCAGCTTCTTCCTGCCGCCGCCGCTCGCCGGAGGGGCGTCGGCGCCCTCTTCGGCTTCCGCCGCCTCCGGCTTCGCTTTCTTGGCCATGGTCCCGCCCGGCGGCACGGCTGCCCCGCGCCTCTGCCGCAATCTGCCGTCGCTTGGTTAATCCCGGGTTAAGCCCGGCAGCTTTTGCCGGGCGAGTGCTGCCGGGCGGCCGGGACGGTCCATGGCACGGTTCTCGGGCGCGAAGCTTAAGTCGTTGGAAACCATACCGTTCGCCCGTTCTACCCGGCTGGCACGCCCCCTGCGCTGACCCATTCGCCGGATCCACGCTGGGGAGCGTCGGGGACCGGCGGGACATCAGGGGAGCGGTTCCATGGAGAACGCGCTGCTCGTCGGCATCTCGCGCCAGGTGGCGCTTGGCCGCGAGCTCGAGATCATCGCCAACAACATGGCGAACGTGTCGACGAACGGCTTCAAGAGCCGCTCGTCGCGCTTCGAGGATTTCGTGATGCCGAAGGCGAGCGCGGACGCGTTTCGCCGGCCCGATCGCCGCCTCTCCTACGTCATCGACGCCGGGACGACGCTCGATCCGTCCGCCGGGCCGATCGAGATCACCCGCAACCCGCTCGACGTCGCGATCAAGGGCGACGGCTTCTTCGTCATCCAGACGGCGGCCGGCGAGCGCTACACGCGCAACGGGGCCTTCTCGCTCGACAGCAAGGGCCAGCTCGTCACGAGCGACGGCGTCGCCGTCATGGGCGAGAACGGGCCCATCACCTTCGACCAGAGCGAGAGCGACATCGCGATCGCGGCCGACGGCACCGTCTCGACGAAGCAGCAGACCCAGAAGGCGAAAATCCGCCTCGTGCGCTTCGCCGACCCGCGCGCGCTGCGCAACGAGGGCGGCAACACCTTCTCGGCCGCGACCGCCCCGGAACCCGCCGGCCGGACGAGCCGGCTCGAATCCGGCGCGATCGAGCGCTCCAACGTCCGGTCCGTCCTCGAAATGACGCGCCTCATCGAGGTCAACCGCTCCTACGCGAACGTGGCGGCCATGATCGGCCGCATCGACGACCTCAAACGCAACGCGATCTCACGCCTCGCCGACACGGCGACGAGCTGACGGAGCCTTCTCATGCGCGCGCTACAGACCGCGGCCACCGGGATGGCCGCCCAGGAGCTCAACGTCCAGGTCATCTCCAACAACATCGCGAACCTGCGCACGACCGGCTTCAAGCGCCAGCAGGCGCAGTTCCAGGACCTGCTCTACGACAGCCTGAAGCGCCCCGGCAGCGCGACCTCCGACCAGGGCACGATCATGCCCTCGGGGCTCGTGATCGGCTCGGGCGTGAAGACGGTGGCGACGCCCCGCGACATGAGCCAGGGCACGCTCACCTCGACCGGCAAGAGCTACGACCTCGCGATCCGGGGCGAGGGCTACTTCAAGCTCCGCATGCCGGACGGCACCTTCTCCTACACGCGCGACGGCAATTTCGGCCTCGACGCCCAGGGCCAGCTCGTCACCCAGAACGGCTACGCGGTGGAGCCCGGCATCACGGTGCCGCAGAACGCGACCGCCGTGACGATCGGCGCGCAAGGGACCGTGCAGGCGACGATCCCGGGCCAGAGCGCGCAGCAGACGCTGGGCACGATCCAGCTTACCCGCTTCATCAACAAGACGGGCCTGAACTCGATCGGCGACAACCTCTTCACCGAGACGGCCGCCTCCGGCCAGCCGATCGACGGCACCCCGGGCCAGGAGGGCTTCGGGAACCTGCAGCAGACCTATCTCGAGGACGCGAACGTGAACGCCGTCACCGAGATCTCCGGGCTGATCGCGGCGCAGCGCGCCTACGAGATGAACTCGAAGGTCGTGACGGCGGCTGACCAGATGCTGTCCGTCACGAGCCAGATGTTCCGCGGCTGAGGGCTGACCCATGACCGCACTTCGGCCCCGCCGATTCTTGACCGCACCGCTCCTGGCGGTCCTGCTGCCCGCGGGCGCGCTCGCCGAGGGCGTCCCGACGCTCCGGAGCGAGGTCGTCGCCCGCCACGAGGCCGTCACGCTCGGCGAGCTCGTCGAGAACGCCCCGGCTTCGCTCGCCGACCGGGCGCTCTTCCGCGCCCCCGCGCTCGGCCAGAGCGGGACGATCCAGGCGGCCCGGGTCACGGCCGCTCTGGCGACGCTCGGCCTTGCCGGGCTCGATACGCAGGGGAGGCTGCAGGTCGTCGTGACCCGGGCGGCGCGCCGCGTCGGCCCCTCCGAGATCGAGGCGGCCGTGCGCAACGCGCTCGCCGCGCAGGCGGGGCTCGACCCGGCCGCGACCGGAATCAGCTTCGAGGGGCCTGAGCCGGCCCTCGTCCTGCCGCCCGACGCGATGGGCCCGCTCGTCGCGTCGGATCTCGCCTATGACCGGCGCTCGCGGCGGGTCACCGCGTCGCTCGCGATCCAGGCCGGCGCCGGCACGGCGCTCCGCGTCGCCGGCACGGTATCCGAGCTCGTCGAGGTCGCGGTCGCGACCCGGGCGATCGAGCGCGGCGAGACGGTGAGGCCCTCCGACATCGCGCTCGAGCGGCGTCCGCGCGAAGCGGTGCCGAGCGACGCGCTCTTCGACGGACGTCCGCAAGCCGGGCAGGTCGCCCGACGGGCGCTCGGCGCCGGCACGCTCGTCCGCACGGCCGACCTCGCCCGTCCGGAGCTCGTCGGGCGCGGCGACGTCGTGACGGCTGTCTACGAGAAGCCGGGCATGGCGCTCTCCATGCGCGTCAAGGCGACGGAGAGCGGGGCGCTCGGCGACTGGATCACCGTCGTCAATCCCGCCTCCAAGAAGTCCCTGCAGGCGACCGTCACGGGGGCGGGCCGCGTCTCGGTCAGCCCAGACCGTCCCGAGCGCGTGGCCACAGCCGCGCCGCCCGTCCGTCCCTGACCGCGAGGAGCCCCGCCCCATGCCCTCCCGTCCGGTCCGGCGCGCCGCGCCGCTCCTCCTCCTCGTCGGCCTCGCGCTCGGCGGCTGTAACACGCTCGACCGGCTCTCCGACATCGGCCGAGCCCCGGCGCTCTCGTCCATCGACGACCCGACCGCGCAGCCCGGCTACAAGCCGGTGCGGCTGCCCATGCCCTCGCCGCAGCCGATCTCCTACGCGGCGAATTCCTTGTGGCGGCAGGGCTCGCGCGCCTTCTTCAAGGACCAGCGCGCCCAGCAGGTCGGGGACATCGTGACCGTGAAGGTCCAGGTGACCGACAAGGCCAATCTCGACAACGAGACCAAGCGCTCGCGCACGAACGGAGAGACGTTCGGGACCAAGAACCTGTTCGGCGCCGAGAACCTGATCCCCGGTGCGCTAGCGGGCGCCAACCCGAGCTCGCTCCTCGACGCGAGCTCGACCACGACCTCCGACGGCACGGGCTCGGTCAGCCGCAAGGAGGAGCTCGTCACGAACGTCGCGGCGATCGTCACCCAGGTCCTGCCGAACGGAAACCTTGTGATCGAGGGCAAGCAGGAGATCCGCGTGAACTTCGAGGTGCGCGAGCTCATCGTCGCGGGCGTGATCCGGCCGGAGGACATCGAGGCCGGGAACACGATCGATTCGGCGAAGATCGCCGAGGCCCGCATCGCTTATGGCGGGCGCGGCCAGATCACGGACGTCCAGCAACCGCGCTACGGGCAGCAGTTCTTGGACGTGCTTCTGCCCTTCTAATTCGGTCCCGACGGCGGGTCGCTCCCCCACGCCAAGCCTGCCGTCCCGCGGCCCCGGCGACCCCTCGCCGGGGCCGCCTCGTTCGAGCGCTGCGGCTATCCGTCCCGGCCAATCACAGGGTGCCGGACACCCGCTCGGACATGACGCGCCGTTTACAGATCGCCGGTTCTCATGTTCGACATGCAGACAGCACAGGCCCGATCAAGTTTGCCCGCTCGATGACAACCGTCGCCTCAAGTGCGCCAAGCGCTCAGGCTCAGCGCCGGACGAAGCGACATCTGGGCTTGTCGGCACGGCTTCTGACGCTCACGCTCGGCTTCACGCTGTGCGTCCAGCTTCTCATCTACGTCCCGGCGATCTCCGACTTCCGCCGGAGCTGGGTGTTCGACCGGCTGCGGGGCGCCCAGATGGTCGCCCTGACGCTGATGGCCGCGAAGGACGACGCGCTGTCGCGCGAGATCGAGGCGCAGCTCCTGGCCGGCTTGAAGGGCGTGCAGGCGATCGGGGTACGCGGGCCTGGCACGCGCTGGCTCCTGACGGTGGACGGCCAGGAGCCGCCGCCGGCGCGGCGCGAGATCGACCTGCGCGACCCGCCGCTGCTCGGGCCGCTCCGGGGCATCGCCCACAACCTCATCAACCCGGAAAGCTCGCTGACCCGCATTCTCGGGCCGGGCGTCGCGGGCGTGCCCGGGCTCGACTGGGTGGAGGTGATCGTCGACGAGCGGCCGTTCCGCCACGCGCTCATCGGCTATTCCAAGCGCTTCCTCCTGATCTCGCTCGCGATCGCGCTCGCGATCACCGGGCTCCTCTACTGGGCGCTCCATATGATGGTCGTGGCGCCCGTCCGGCGGCTCACGGACAACATCACGGCTTTCGCGTCCGATCCGCAGGATGCGCGCCGGATCATCAGCCCGAGCGGCCGGACGGACGAGATCGGTCGCGCGGAGGCCGCGCTCGCCCGGATGGAGGGCACGCTCGCGACCGAGCTGCGGCGCCGGCAGCGTCTTGCCGAGCTCGGCCTCGCGGTCAGCAAGATCAACCACGAGCTGCGCAACATGCTCACGACCGCGCAGCTTCTGGGCGACCGCCTCGGCGGGATCGCGGATCCGACGGTGCAGCGGACCGCACCCCGGCTCATCGCGACGCTCGACCGCGCGATCGCGTTCTGCGGGGCGACGCTCGCCTATGGCCGGGCGATCGAGCCCGAGCCGAAGCGCGCACGGGTGCCGCTCCTCCCGATCGTGCAGGAGCAGCGCGACCTCGCGGACGGGAACGACATCGCGGTCGGGATCAAGGTCGCGCCGGACCTCACGATCGACGCCGACCCGGACCAGCTCGGCCGCGTGCTCCTGAACCTCCTGCGCAACTCGGTCG
>JAFAPJ010000505.1 GCA_019247255.1 Methylobacteriaceae bacterium
CTTTCCGATCCTCGCCGACGACGAACACGTAGGGCCCCCGCTGGCCGAGTTGGATGGCTGCGGACGGGACCACCATCGCGTCGCGCTCGACGCCGAGCACCACCTGCACGTTGACGAAGGTGCCGGGCCAGAGCCGCTCCTGCGGGTTGGCGAAGGCCGCCTTGGCCTGGACGGTCCCGGTCGCGAGATCGACGGCGTTCTCGGTGAAGGCCATCTTTCCCGCGACCGTCGCGCGGCCGATCTTCGCCTCGACGCGAACCGGGCCGGCCGCCATGGCGGCCCGGAGGTCGGGAAACGCGATCTGCGGCACCGCGAAGGCGACGTAGATCGGATCGAGCTGGTTGATGGTCGCGATCGCCTGCGAATCCGCGGACCGGACCGCGGTCCCGACCTTGAGCGGGATCGAGCCGATGCGACCCGAGACCGGTGCCCGGATTTCCGTGTAGGACAGGAGCGCGGCGAGGTTTTCGCGGTTCGCCTCGTCGGCCGCGACCTGCGCCTCGCCGACCTTCACGGCCGTGAACGCGTTATCGCGCTGGACCTCGGTCCCGATGCGCTTGGCGAGCAGCTCCTCGGCCCGGGCGAGGTCGCGCCGGGTCTGCTCGAGCTGGGCGCGGTTCTTCTGCAGCGACGCCTCGGCCTGGGCGAGCTGTGCCTTCAGGGCCCGCTGATCGAGCTGGATCAGGAGGTCGCCCTGCTTCACCTGCGCGCCCTCCTCGACGAAGATCGCGGCGATTTGGCTGTCGACCCGCGGCTTCAGCGGAATGGAGGCGACGGCCTGGACCGTGCCGACCGCGTCGATCGTGATCGGGGTCTCGCGCGTCGCGGCCTTCGCGACGACGACCGGAACGGGCGGGCGCGCCGGCGCAGCGGGCGCCGCGCCGCCACCCGGCACGGCCGCGACGGCGGGGCCGCTGCCTTTCGGCAGGTAGGCCGCCAGGAAGGGGGCGCGCTCGTTCGCGATCTGGATCGCCTCGTCGCGCTTCCACCACAGGCCGCCGATGGCGGACGCGACCAGGAGAAGAAGGAAGGCTCTCATCGCAGGCCGTCTTTCGAAGTGGCCGAGGTCTCGGCCGCGCACGGGTTGCGCTCGGCGCGAACGCCGGCCGGCATGGGGCGTTCGGCGCCGGGCGACGCCAGCAGGCCGTGAAGCAAGAGATCGACCACGTCCCTCTCGATCTCGGAGTTCGTGGCGCCGCTCGCGGCCGCGCTCCAGATCATGCCCATCGCGAGCTGGGCGACCCGCCGGTGGTTCAGGGGCCGAAGCTCTCCGCGCCGGGCGCCGAGGTCGAGGGCCGCCGTGATCGCGCCTTCGAGCCGGACGCGCCGCTCGCGGAAGATGCGGCGCTTGGATTGCGCCGCGACCGCCGCGGTGTCGCCCATCAGGTTCGTCGGGATGAGGTGGTCGCGGAAGATCGGCGCGATCTCGCGCGCGATGGCGCCGAGCCGCGCACCGATCGGGGCGTCGCGGCCGAGCACGGCCTCGAGCCGTTCCTCGACCGTGTCGAGCGCCTGCGCGAACACGGCCGCGAACAGCTCGTCCTTGCCGCGAAAATAGCGATACAGCGTCGGTTTGCCGACGCCGGCCTCGGCCGCGACGTCGTCCATCGAGGCGCCCTCGAAGGAGAGACGCCCGAAGGTGCGCGCAGCCGCCTCCAGGATGCGCTCGCGGCGCGCTTCACGCCAATTGGCCTCGACGGCGACGCTCATGACCAATCATGCTAGGGTAAGAACGTTGCGATAGAACTCACGAGTTCTATTGTCGAGTCCTATGTCGGCGCGGCGGCGGCCGGTACGAGGACGGGTTGTCGCGCCCGCACCTTGCGGGCGGTTGCCCGGACCGTGACGGGGCGGTGCAGCTGCTTCGTTGCCTCGACCACGTGGACGCCCGCGAAGGGGAGCGAGAGGCCGACGCCGAGCCGCTCCCACATTCCGGCTCCCCGCAGGAAGAAGCGGCTGCCGAGCGGCGGCACGTAGAGCGTCTCGGCCCAGCTCTCGGGCGAGAGCAGCGCGCCCGCCATGAGACGCCGCAGCTGCGATCGGCTGAACGGCTGGCCGTAGCCGAAGGGTGTCGTATCCATGCGGGCCCAGAGCCCCCGCCGGTTCGGGCAGACGAGCGCGACGCGGCCGCCCGGCGCCAGAATCCGCGAGACCTCGCCGAGGCACTCGGCCGGGCTCGTCACGAATTCGAGCCCATGGACCACGAGGACGCGGTCGATCGAGCTGTCGGGGAGGGGGAGGATCAACGGGTCGACGAGGGCTGAGCTCGACAGGCCGGTCGCGCCCGGCCAGTTCGCGACGCCCTGCTGGGCCGGCATGAAGGCGAGGGCGCGCCGGGCGCCCGCGCCCAAGGTCGCGAGGTAGGGCACCGCGTAGCCGAGCCCCAGGACGGAGAGGCCGGCGAGGTTCGGCCAGCGCGACGCCAGCACCCGCCCGACCTGCCTCTGCGCGAGGAGGCCGAGCGGCCCCGCGTAGAAGCTGCGCAGATCGGTGATGTCGACGCTCATGGGCCGCCTTGCTGCCGTCGCCCATATAGGGGGTTCCGCCGCGGTCGTCGCGGCCGGGCTCGCCCGGCACCGTTTTCGCGACGGACCGGCCGTGCTAGCGCACGCCGCCTCATGGGAGGAGCCGCATGCCGGCCGACATTCGCGTGTTTCGCTGCCTCGAGGACAATATCGGGGTCCTCCTGCGCGACCCGGAGACGGGGCGCTGCGCCGCCATCGATGCACCGGAGGAGGCGGCGGTCGAGCGCGCGCTCGACACGGCCGGGTGGCAGCTGACCGACATCCTCGTCACGCATCGGCACTTCGACCACGTCCAGGGCATCCCGGGCCTGAAGCGCCGTACGGGCTGCCGGGTGGTCGCGCCCGCCCGTGCCAAGGGCGAAGTCCCGGACGTGGACGAGTGGGTGTCCGAGGGCGACCGCGTCGCCGTCGGCGCGCTCGCCGGCGCCGTCTGGGAGACGCCCGGCCATTGCCGCGATCACGTCACATACTGGTTCGAGGCGGACCGGCTCGCCTTCGCGGGCGACACGCTGTTCACGCTGGGCTGCGGGCGCGTGATGGAATCGCCCTACGAGACGATGTGGGCCTCGCTCGAGCGCTTCGCGGATCTGCCCGGGGACGCCCAGGTCTATTCCGGCCACGATTACGTTCGGGCGAATGCCCGCTTCGCGCTCGCGGCCGATCCGGACAACGCCGCCCTGAAGGCCAGGGCCGCCGAGGCGGACCGGGCGGCGCGGGAAGGGCGCTTTCTCGTCCCCTCCACCATCGCCGAGGAGAAGGCCACGAACCCTTTCCTGCGGGCGACCGAGCCCGCGCTCGCCCGGAGCGTCGACCGGCCCGGGGCGTCGCCCGACGCCGTGTTCAAGGCGCTCCGCGAATGGAAGAACCGGTTCTGAGATGAGCCAGGGGGCTCTCACCGCCGCGGACGTGATCCGCCGGCTCGACCTCGCGCCGCATCCGGAAGGCGGCCATTACCGCGAGACCTTCCGGGACGCGGCGGCGGGCGCCGGCCGGCCGCATTCGACCGCGATCTACTACCTCCTCGCGGTCGGCGAGACCTCGGAATGGCACCGGGTCGACGCCGCCGAGATCTGGCATTTCTACGCCGGGGCGCCGCTCGTCCTCACGGTTTCGCCGAACGGGCACGACGCGAGCGCCCACCATCTCGGGCCGGATCTCGCCGCCGGCCAGCGTCCCCAGCTCGTCGTGCCGGCCGGGCACTGGCAGACGGCCACGAGCCTCGGCGCCTGGACGCTCGTCGGCTGCACGGTCGCGCCCGGCTTCGACTTCGCGGGGTTCGAACTCGCGCCCGCCGATTGGCGGCCGGTGCCGCGGGCGACCGGCCATGGCTGAGATCGACCGCGCGCTCGTCGCGGCGCTCGAGAGCCGGCTCGTCAATGCCTGGCCGGCCTTCGAGGTCGAGCTCGCGGATGGGTGGCTGCTGCGCTTCGCCGAGGGCTATTCGAAGCGCGCCAACTCGGCGAGCCCCATCCTGCCCGGCGCGGCGCTCGACAGGGATCTCGTTCAGGCGATCGTGGCGTCGTTCGAGACCCGGGGACTCGCGCCCTGCTTCCGCCTGACCGGGCTCGAGGATCCGGGCGCCGACGCCCTGCTCGAGTCGCACGGCTTCGTGCCGTTCGACGCATCGCTCGCGATGGTGGCGCCCATCGGCCCCGAGATGGAGCGCGACCCGACCGTCCGGATCGAGGCGGCCGCGAAGCCGCGCTGGATCGCCGGGGCGGCCGCTTCCTACGGCGGCGACAAGGCCAATGCGGAGATCCTCGGCCGGATCGTGCGCACCATCCGGCAGGACGCCGCCTTCGCGACCCTCGTGCTCGACGGCGACGAGGCCGGATGGGGCCTCGCGGTGGCCGAGCGCGGCTTCGTGGGCCTCTACGACATCGTGGTGGCGCCGAGCCTGCGCGGGCTCGGGCTCGGACGCCGGCTCGTCGCGAGCCTGCTCGCCTGGGGCCGGGAAGCCGGGGCCGCCCAGGCCTACCTGCAGGTGCGCGAGGCCAACACGGTCGCGGTCGGCCTCTACAGGTCGCTCGGCTTCGCGACGGCCTATCGCTACACGCACCGCGTTCAGCCGGCGGACGCTCGGCCGGATGCGCGCGCCCGCGAGGAAGCCGCCGGGAGCGATGCCACGACCGCGCCTGCCGCGATGAGCCCGCAGGCGAGCGCCAGCGATCGGGTCGGCTCGGCATAGCCCGCAAGGACGAGCACGAAGGTCGAGGCGACCGGGATCGCGTAGGAGCCGACCCCGAGGAGGCGGATGTCGCCGCGCTTCATGCCCGCGTCCCAGAGGTAGAAGGCGCCGCCGACCGGCCCGAGCCCGCTCGCGACGACGGCCGCCCAGGCGCCGGCATCCGGCGGCCAGACCGTGCGCTCGAAGGCGAGGTGGCACAGGAGGCCGAGCGCGGCCGTCGCGAGGCAGAAGCCCGTGACCGCGTCCGTCGACACCTCGGCGACGCGCCGCGACAGGACCGAATAGGCCGCCCAGACGAAGGCGCAGGCGCCCGCGCAGAGGTAGCCCGCGAGGTAATCGTCCCGCCAATCGAGCGCGCCGCGGCCCGCCACGAGCACGATCACGCCCGCGAAACCGAGAAGCGCGCCCAGGACATGGCGGCCGAGGAGGCGCTCGCCGGGGAGCGTCGCGGAGAACAGGACGATGAGGAGCGGCCAGAGGTAGTTGATGAGGCCGGATTCCGCCGGGGGCGCGAGCTTCAGGGCCGCGAAGTAGAGCGCGTGATAGCCGAAGAGCCCGGCGATCCCGAGCGCCCAGACGTGGGGGCGTTGGCGGAGCGCCGCCGTCGCGCCCGGCCGGAAGGTCCAGGACAAGGCCCCGAGCCCGCCCCCGATCGCGAAGGTCATGGCGAGGAGCTGGAAGGGCGGGACGGGCCCGGTCGCGACCGTCAGGAAGGAGAGCAGCGACCAGAGCGCGACCGCGCCGAAGCCGAGAATGGTCGCGAGACGGGCGGGCATGCCTCCCGTTGCGGCGGGACCGCCGCGGGGTCAACCGCGCGAACGCGCGGGCTGGCCTCGGCGCCGAGCGGGCGCAGCCTGTCAGGGGGCCGGGAGCCGCGAGGAATGGTGGTCGACGATCCGCCAGCTCCCGTCGTCCGCCCGGATCATCGCCATGCTGAAGCGCGAGGGCTCGAGCTGCTCGGTCCCGTCCGGCTGACGGCGCACGAAGGTGTAATGGCCCGAGGCGACCGCGAAGCCGGCGCCGACCTCCCGCGTCGCGTGGTCGCCGATGCGGACCGCGATGGCGGTCGCGCCGGGACGGACGCGGCCGAAATAGCCGGCGATCGCCGGCCGCCCGACCGTCTGCGCGCGGCTGACGCTGCCCCACAGCCGCGCGTCCTCGGCGTAGAGCGCCGCCACCCGCGGTCCGTCATTCGTCGCGTAAGCCTCGCTCCAGGCCTCCAGAAGCGCCGCGGGCGTCCTCGGCATCTCGTCGGCGACCGCCCAGGACGGGGCCGCGAGCGCCAACGCGAACGCGAGAGCGAGGAGAGCGGCTCGCGCAGACGTCATCCGTGCTCTCCGGGTTTAGCGACCCGCCGCGAGGCGGAGCGGGCGCCGGGCGAAAGTCGCGGGCAGGATCGGGGTCGCGCCCGGCATCGCGGCGAGCTCGGGCAACGGTGCGGGAGCGCCGATGGCCGCGAAGGCGAAGACCGAACCCCCGCCGAAATCGGGCGTGCGCGGGCGACGCGGCGGCTCGGCCGCGAGCAGGATCGGCTTACGGCGCGCCGCGATCACCGTGACCTCACGGCCCGCGAGGGGGAGAGCCTCCGGCCGGCTCACGTCTCCGAGCGCCACGCCGCGCCGGAGCAGCGCCGCGAAGACCGCGTGCTGGCCGCCATCGGAATAGGTCGTGCGCACGGCCGCGCTCCCGTCCTCGACCAGCGCCGCGATCCGGGCCGCCTCCGCCTCCCGACGCGCGGTGACGAGCGCCTCCTTGGCCGGGTCGCGCGACGGCGCGAAGGCGTAGCGGCCGTCCCTGACCTGAACGATCGGCTCCTCGCCCGTGGCCTCGAACCGGTCCGAGCCGTCCTTCAGCTCGCGCCAGAACGCGATGTTCGGGTCCGTCCGGTGGCGCGCGATGTTGAGCGCGGTCAGCCGGAACGGGAAGCTCTGCACCTGGAAGGCGGCCTGGCCGCCCGCGAGCGCGTCGCGCGCGATGGCGTAGATCTCGGCAACCTGACGGTCGGTCATCGCGAAGCAGCCGGCCGACGAGCAGGTGCCGTGCACCATGATGGCTGAGCCCGTGCCGCCATGCGCGCGGTCATAGGCGTTCGGGTAGCCGAGATCGAAGGACAGATAATAGGCCGAGTTCGGGTTCAT
>JAFAPJ010000489.1 GCA_019247255.1 Methylobacteriaceae bacterium
GAAGGCGGCGTCTACGCGGCGATGTGGGATCGCCAGCGCCGCGCCGCCGAGGCGCAGGAAACGCTCGAGCAGGCGGCCGCCGCCGAGCGCCCCTCGCTGCGGCTCAGCATGGCCGGTTGACGCCGGCCGCCGCCCCTGTATCCCGCCGCCGCCGCGCGGCCTCGCGAGACCACCCGGAACGATGACCGATATCTACGAGTCGATCAGGCGGCTGTTCGTGCCGATCCGCCGGGAAGGCTTTCCCTTCATCGCCATCGCGGTCGCGGCTGCGGTCGCGCTCGGCTTCCTGTGGGCGCCGCTCTTCTGGGTGTGCCTCGTTCTGGCGCTCTGGGTCTGCTATTTCTTTCGCGACCCGCCCCGCGTGACGCCCGTCCGGGACGGGCTCGTGATCTCGCCGGCGGACGGGCGGGTCAGCCTCATCAGCCACGTGCCGCCGCCGCCCGAGATGAACCTGCCGGCCGTCCCGATGCTGCGCATCTCGGTCTTCATGAACGTGTTCGATTGCCACGTGAACCGTAGTCCCGTCGCAGGCCGGATCGCGCGGATCGCCTACACGCCCGGGCTGTTCCTGAACGCGGACCTCGACAAGGCGAGCGAGCACAACGAGCGCAACGCGCTCGTCATCGAGAGCGGGGGCCGGCTCATCGGCGTCGTCCAGATCGCCGGCCTCGTGGCGCGGCGGATCGTCGGCTGGGTTCGGGACGGCGATCCCGTCGTCGCGGGCGAGCGTTTCGGCCTCATCCGGTTCGGCTCGCGGGTCGACGTCTACCTGCCCGAAGGTACGCAGGTCCTGGTCGGGGTGGGCCAGAAGGCGATCGCGGGCGAGACGGTGCTGGCCGATCTCGCCGGAGCGGAGCCGGTGCGCTTGTACCGTACGGCCTGAGCCCGCCCGCCGCGATGTCCGAGATCTTCCAGCCCTTCGCGCCTGATCCGACGGAGCCGCGGCCGCGGCGATTCCGTCCCGTCCCGTTCCGGGTGATCGCCCCGAACCTCATCACGGTGCTCGGGATCTGCCTCGGCCTGACGGCGATCCGCCTCGGCTTCGAAGGGCGGCTTCAGCCGGCCGTCGTCGCGATCGTGGCGGCTGCGATCCTCGACGGGATCGACGGGCGAGTCGCCCGGCTCCTGAAGGGCACCTCGCGCTTCGGCGCGGAGCTCGATTCGCTCGCGGACTTCTTAAATTTCGGGGCGGCGCCGGCGCTCATCCTGCACAGCTTCGTGCTGCACGAGGTCGGGGCCGTCGGCTGGGTCATCGCGATGATCTTCGCCATCGCGATGGCGCTGAGGCTCGCGCGCTTCAACGCGGCGCTCGACACCCCGGACCGGCCGGATTGGTCCAGGGACTTCTTCACCGGCATCCCGGCGCCCGCCGGAGCCGGGACGTCGCTCCTGCCGGTCTACCTGCACTTCCTCGGCGTACCGGTCGGCCCCTCGACGGCGCCGATCGTCGCCGCCTACGTGCTGGCGATCGCGCTCCTCTCGATCTCGACGGTCCCGACCTTCTCGGGCAAGACGATGGGCAAGCGCATCCCCCGCGACTGGGTCCTGCCGCTCTTCGTCGTCACGGTCGCGGTGTTCGGCCTCGCGGTGAGCTTCCCGTTCGAGGCCATGGCGTTCTGCGCCATCCTGTACCTCGCGACGATCCCGATCGGGATCCGCCAGTATCGCCGGCTGCGTCGGGCGTCACCCGCGAGCATGCCGGCGCGTCCGACCTCCCTCGAATCCGGGCCCGCTCCCGGAGCTCAGTAGGAGCGGGGGAGGGTGAAGCGTTCGGCGTTGAGGCGCACGCGTCGTTGGGCCGGCCGGGCTCCGGCACGGGCCACGACCATCGCGTGCTCGGCGAGGCCGAGCGGGGTCGCGGGCGCGAGGAGCGAGGCGAAGACGATCGACTGCCAGGCGGCGAGCGCCGCGAGGCCGCCCTCGACCGCGGCCGAGACCTTTTCCGTATACGCGTGGTGCCATTCGGCGAGCCCGGCCCCGGTCGGCGTGACGAGGCAGGCCGCCAGGATGGGCCAGCGGCCCGCGACCGTCACCGCGCTGTTGACGGCGGCCTCCGTCGCGTCGGCCGCGCTGTCGAGCATGGCGGAATGCAGGCGTCGCGACATGGGTGCGTCCTCGAGATCCGATCGGCGCCGGCCCTGCCGAAAGGCGGCCGGCTTCCAAGCGACAAGCTTCGGTCGGGCAGGGTGGTTCCAGGTCGGGTCAGACCGCAAGGGCGCCGACGATCAAGTCCCGGCGATTTCGCTCGGGCGCGAGGGCCTGCGGTGAGCGGGCGGCCGCTCGTCCTCGCCTCGGCCTCGCCGCGTCGGCTGGCGCTGCTCGCGCAGATCGGAATCGTCCCTGACCGCGTGCTCGCGACCGAGATCGACGAGGCGCCGGGGACGGGCGAGCTGCCTCGCGAGATCTCGCGACGGCTCGCGCGCGCGAAGGCGGAGGCCGCCGCCGCTCGGTCCGACCTCCCCCCCGAGACGCTCGTGCTCGCGGCCGACACGGTGGTGGCGGTCGGGCGGCGCAGCCTTCCGAAGGCCGAGGACGAGGCGGACGCTCGTGGCTGCTTGGCGCTGATGTCGGGACGCTCGCACCGCGTCTACACGGCGATTTGCCTGCGCCCGATTGACGGTCGGCCGCGGGAGCGGGTCGTCGAGACCCGGGTCAAGTTCAAGCGCCTGTCGCCGGCCGAGATCGATGCCTATCTCCTCTCGGGCGAGTGGGCCGGAAAAGCCGGCGGCTACGCCGTCCAGGGGCTCGCGGCTGCCTTCGTGCTGGGAATGATCGGTTCTTACTCCAACGTCGTCGGCCTGCCGCTCTACGAGACGGCGATGCTCCTCGACGGCGCGGGCTACCCGGTCCGGGCCCGCTGGGCCGCGGAGGGCGGACGATGACAGGCGCCGAGGGCCGCTGCCCGATCTGCGGGCGACCGAGCGAACCGAAGGCCAGGCCTTTCTGCTCGGCGCGCTGCGCGGATGTCGATCTCGGCCGCTGGTTGACCGGCGCCTATGCCCTTCCCGTCGAGGCGGAGGAGGACGAGGATGGCCAGGCGCCGCCGCGCGATGATCCTGGACAGGCGCGGGATCCGTCCCTATAAGCGCGCGCTCCCAAGGGCGCTGCCCTGCGGGACCTGCCCAGGTAGCTCAGTTGGTAGAGCATGCGACTGAAAATCGCAGTGTCGGTGGTTCGATTCCGCCCCTGGGCACCATTTCCCTGAGCGCAGTCCGGCAAGTTGAAGCAGGCCGCGCCCCGCGCGGCTTCCGAGCATAACCGGGTTCATCGTGGGCGCCGCTCGCACTTTGTTGACCATCGCGCCCTAGACTCGGCCGCACCCGTCCTCCCGGCGCGCCCTGCCGCGTCGCTCCGGTGCGAGCCATGCGCTACGGCGAGATCAAGAAAATCCTGGTCACGGGCGGCGCCGGTTTCCTCGGCTCGCATCTCTGCGAGCGGCTCCTCGGGCAAGGTCACGAGGTGCTCTGCCTCGACAACTTCTTCACGGGGACGCGGCGGAACGTGCGCCATCTCCTGCGCGAGCCCGGCTTCGAGCTGATGCGCCACGACGTGACCTTCCCGCTCTACGTCGAGGTCGACGAGATCTACAATCTCGCCTGCCCGGCATCGCCCGTGCACTACCAATTCGACCCCGTGCAGACCACGAAGACGAGCGTGCACGGGGCGATCAACATGTTGGGCCTCGCCAAGCGCGTGAAGGCGAAGGTGCTGCAGGCCTCGACCTCCGAGGTCTACGGCGATCCCGAGGTGCATCCGCAGCCGGAGGAATATTGGGGCCGGGTCAACCCGATCGGCTTCCGCTCCTGCTACGACGAGGGCAAGCGCTGCGCCGAGACGCTGTTCTTCGACTACCACCGCCAGCATCGGGTCGAGATCAAGGTCGTCCGCATCTTCAACACCTACGGCCCGCGCATGCATCCGAACGACGGGCGCGTGGTATCGAACCTCATCGTGCAGGCGCTGAGGGGCGAGGACATCACGCTCTACGGCGACGGCGAGCAGACGCGCTCCTTCTGCTACGTCGACGACCTCGTCGAGGCGATGCTGCGCATGATGGGGACGGGCCCGGACGTCACGGGCCCGGTGAATATCGGCAACCCGGTCGAGTTCACGATCCGCGGGCTCGCCGAGCTCGTCCTCGAGCTCACGGGCTCGCGCTCGCGTCTCGTGCACCGGCCGCTTCCGCCGGACGATCCGAAGCAGCGCCGTCCCGACATCGCGAAAGCGAAGGCGCTGCTCGGCTGGGAGCCGACCGTCGAGCTCCGCGAGGGTCTCGGGAAGACGATCGCGTATTTCGACGCCCTTCTCGGGGAGACCGCTCCGGCCGACCGCGCCGACGCGCGATCGGCCGTTCCGTGGCGCGGGCCCGACGGGCCCCGGCAGGTCCCGGCCGTGATGACCGGTCGGCACTGAGCGAAGCGGGCCAGCCCGCGGCCGCGCGCCGCCGCGCTTGAAATCGCGCCTTCACCTGCTCTAGACCGCCGGGCGAACCGGAGCTCGCGCATCGCGTCGGCCCGGCGTCGCGTACGAGCAGGCGAGGGGCGCCCGCCTCTCGTCCCGAGGTCGGGACCGCGGCGGAGGACTGGCCAGCATGACGATCGCGCCCGCGAGCCTCGCGGCCCATCCGCCTCACCTGTTTCCCGATTACGCCTCGACGCGCAAGCGCGCCCCCGCGAAGCCGCTCGTGCTGATCCCCGCAACCCTGACCGAGCTGTCGGGGCCGGTCTACGGCCACGAGACGGTCTCGGGGGACGAGGGCGACCTCACGCGCCAGCACGCGGGCGAGCCGCTCGGCGAGCGCATCATCGTCACGGGCCGGGTTCTCGACGAGGAAGGGCGGCCGGTGCCGAACACGCTCCTCGAGATCTGGCAGGCGAACGCGGCCGGCCGCTACGTGCACCTGCGCGACCAGCATCCGGCGCCGCTCGACCCGAACTTCACGGGCGCGGGGCGGGCCGTGACGGACCAAGACGGCCGCTACCGGTTCACGACCGTGAAGCCCGGCGCCTATCCGTGGCGCAACCACCCGAACGCCTGGCGGCCGGCCCACATCCATTTCTCGCTCTTCGGGCCGAGCTTCCTGTCGCGGCTCGTCACCCAGATGTACTTCCCGGGCGATCCGCTCTTCGCTTTCGACCCGATCTTCAACGCGATCCCGGACGCACGGGCGCGCGAGCGGCTCGTCGCACGGTTCGACCTCGCGACGACCGAGCCCGAATGGGCGCTCGGCTACCAGTTCGACATCGTGCTGCGCGGACGCGACGCGACGCCGATCGAAGAGCCGCACGATGACTGAGCGCCCGGACGGGATCACGCCCTCGCAGACGGTCGGGCCGTTCTTCGCCTATGCGCTGACGCCCGAGGGCTATGCCACCCCCGCTATCTTCTCCAACGACCTCGCGACGGAGGACAGCGTCGGCGAGCGCATCCGGATCGAAGGCTACGTCATCGACGGCGACGGCGAGCCGATCGTGGACGCGATGGTGGAGCTCTGGCAGCCGGACGGGCGCGGCCGCTTCGCGACGGCGTCCGAGCGGGCGAACGGCGCTTTCTCGGGCTTCGGCCGGACGCAGGTCGATTCGAACGGCTTCTTCGCCTTCGCGACGGTGAAGCCCGGCGCCGTCGCCGGGCCGGACGGCGCGCGTCAGGCGCCCCATATCGCGGTCACGATCTTCGCCCGCGGGCTCCTGCGGCAGCTCGTGACCCGGATCTACTTCGCGGACGAGGCCGCGAACGCCGTCGACCCCATTCTCTCGCTCGTGCCGGCCGAGCGCCGGGCGACCCTGATCGCGGAGCGACGGGAGCGCGGCGCGGCGCCGGTCTACACCTTCAACATCCGCCTGCAAGGCGAGGGCGAGACGGTCTTCTTCGAAGCCTGACGCCCGGTCGAGTGCTGCCTTCATGAACGCCACCCAGACCCCCGTCGTCGTCGCCGTCGCCATCACGGGCTCCGTCCCGCGCAAGTCCGACAATCCGGCCGTCCCGGTGACGCCGGACGAGCAGATCGAATCGACTCACGCGGCTTTCGAGAAGGGCGCGAGCCTCGTCCACATTCACGTGCGCAACGACGACGAGAGCCCGTCCTCCGATCCCGAGCGCTTCGCGCGCGTGCAGGAGGGCGTCCGCCGGCATTGCCCCGGCATGATCGTCCAGTTCTCGACGGGCGGCCGGGGGCGCGATCCGAGCCAGCGCGGGTCCTCGCTCTACCTGAAGCCCGACATGGCCTCGCTCTCGACCGGCTCGGTGAACTTCCCGACGATCGTCTACGAGAACTCGGCCGCCTTCGTGTCCGAGCTCGCGACCGCGATGCGCACGCACGGGGTCAAGCCCGAGATCGAGATCTTCGACCTCTCTCACCTCCACGGCGCGCGCCGGCTCGTCGATGCGGGCCTGATGGACGAGGCCCCGCACGTTCAGTTCGTCATGGGCGTGAAGAACGCGCTTCCGGCCGAGGAGCACCTTCTCGACGTTCTGCTGGCGGAGCTCCGCCGCGTGCTTCCCAAGGCGAGCTGGACCGCGGCCGGCATCGGCGTGAACCAGGCGCGGGTGATGGATTGGGCGCTGGCGCGCGGCGCGGACGCGGTGCGCACCGGGCTCGAGGACAACATCCGGGTCACGAAGGATCGCCTCGCCTCCGGCAACGACGAGCTCGTCGCTCTTGCGGCCGAGGCGATCGACCGGCACGGCCGTCGCGTCGCGACCGCGGCGCAGGCGCGCGAGCTCCTCGGGCTCGCGCCCGGCTAAACGCGGTGGCCGGGCTCGCAGCCAGGGCGCACGCCGCCGACGCGGTGCCGGCGCCGCTGTCGATCTTCATCGTCGCCCGGGACGAGGCGGACCGGATCGACGCGACCATCCGGGCCGTGCGCGATCTGACGGACGACCTCGTCGTGGTCGATTCGGGCTCGCAGGACCGGACCGTGGAGGTCGCGCGTGGCCTCGGGGCGCGCGTCCTCCACAACGATTGGGCCGGCTATGGGCCGCAGAAGCGCTTCGCCGAGGAGCAATGCCGGCACGATTGGGTGCTGAACCTCGACGCGGACGAGGTCGTGCCGCCGGGGCTCGCGGCCGAGATCCGCTCGCTCTTCGCCCGCCCGGACGGGCCGCCGCGCGACGCTTACCGCGTCGGG
Organism: Methylobacteriaceae bacterium; assembly: GCA_019247255.1. GTDB lineage: Bacteria > Pseudomonadota > Alphaproteobacteria > Rhizobiales > Beijerinckiaceae > Enterovirga. The sequence goes on from JAFAPJ010000489.1 coordinate 7,128, forward strand.
ATCGCGGAGATCTTTCCGGGCGAGGGCGCGCCACACCCCTGGGCGTATACGCTGAAGCCCGTGCGGCTTTATCGGCTCAGCCGTGGACGCTATTCGGCCTCGCCGGTTCACGACCGCGTCGCGGTGGACCCGGGCGCGCGCGTCGGTCGGCTCGAGGGCACGATCCACCATTTCTCCGTCCGGTCGCTCGGCGACCAGATCGACAAGCTCAACCGCTATTCCGATCAGCAAGCCGACGACCTGCGGGCGCGCGACGTCCGCATCCCGACCTGGCGGGTCTTCGTCGAATTTCCCGCGGCCTTCCTCAAGGCCTATCTCGGGCGGCGACATTTCGTGCGCGGGACCTACGGGTTCCTGACCGCCATGAACTACGCGATCTCCCGCCACCTGCGGCTCGCCAAGCATGTCGAGAGCCGCCGGCTCGACGACGCCCGCGCGGCCGCCGCGCGGTCCCCGGCAGGCGGCGCGCCGGTTGACCCTTCGACCCTCAATCCCTAGAGCGAGCGCTTCCGGAGACGTGGCCGAGAGGCTGAAGGCGGCGGTTTGCTAAACCGTTATACGGCCAAAAGCCGTATCGAGGGTTCGAATCCCTCCGTCTCCGCCACGTTCCGCCTGCTCTGAGGCACTTCGAGCGCGCGAGCGGCGCGGCCGAGTTTCGCTCGACCTTGCCGACGCTTAGCTCGACCCGATAACCACTGCAGCTCGCGAGAGACGCTTTCAGTGCGGAACTCCGGCCCATTCCGCCGCCGTCCGCCGGAGACGTTTCGGCGTGGTACGGAATCTCCGGTCTGGCTTGCTCATGCAGGCAGTCGGTCCCGACCATGAACGGGGACGCTGGGTCCACATAGGAGGGTTGCAGAACGACCATCGCCGTAACCGTGACGACGAAGAGCGCGGCGAGTAAAGCGCGGTTCTTCTCACGGGCGCTCGGCGCACTGTCAGACGTTCCCGTCGGGATGGCGAGGGAAGCCCAGCCCGAGCCCGCTCACGATGCCTGCGAGCCGATCGAGGCTGGCAGGCTTTTCGACCATGGGTGCGCGCGCAAATACGGGCGCGACATAATCCAAGGGATGGCCTGTCAGAACGACGAATGGCACGCCCCGGCGCTGAAGGTCTAAGGCCAGCTCGATGCAGGGGCCATCCGAAAGCTGGATGTCGAGC
>JAFAPJ010000077.1 GCA_019247255.1 Methylobacteriaceae bacterium
TCGGGCGGCGGCGCCAAAGCGAAGCGCCGTCCGTGTCGGCCTTGCGGACGCGCACGAAGCCGAGCGCACGGAGGATCTGCTCGGCTTGAACCAGCGTCCAGCCGAGCTCGTCCGCGATGTTCGGCTTGAGCTCGACCACCGTCGGGCGCTTTGAGCCCGCGCGCAGGAGCGCGTCGAACCGCTCGAGCGCGAGCGCGGGCGCAACGAGCCCCGCGACCGCGATGAGACCGCGCAGGCTCATGGCCTCGGGCGGCGGATGGGGATCAGGGAGCACGCTCAAGCCCTCCGCGGCGGGACGAAACCTCGGTGCTGCGAGCTCCGCGAACACCGCGCCGATCGCTTGCGCCTCCGGCTCGAGCAAGGCGGGCAGATGGAGCGAGAACGCGCCGAACCTGACGCCGAGGCTCTTCAGCGCGCGACGCTCCTGCCGGCTCAGCGCCCGGACATGCTCGTCAGCGCGCCTGCGGTCGAGGATCCCGAACTGCTCGGCGAGCTGGTAGGCGACGCCGCGGGCAAGCCCCTTCAGCCGTCCATCGGAGATCGCCTCCGTCAGGCGCTTGAGCGGCGCGAGCCTGCGGCTTGCCTCGCCGGCGACGAAGGCCTCGCGCCGCCGCGCGGCGCGCTCGCGCGAAGGTTCGGCGCCGATGTCGCCGATGAGACGCACCCGCGGCTTGAACGGCCCGCCGCCCGAGATCCGCCCGGCTGCAAACCCCCGCCACTCCACGACGCCGCCTGGGCGAAGCGCGAAGGCCTCGTCGCCCTCGCCTGCGAGCTCGCCCAGGCGGCGCGCAATTTCGGGCGCGACGACCCGTTCGACCGCGCCGCGCAACGCGCGGTTCTCGAGCTCGGATTGGCCGCGCTCGGGCTCGAACTGGACGCCGGCGAGACGGCCGACCACATGGCCCTCGACCGTGACCGCGCCGTCGGACCCGATGCCGCCCAGGACCGGCCCGGCGCGCCGGCTGAGCGAGCGCAGGAGCGTGCTCGTGCGGCGGTCTACGAAGCGCTGCATCAGCGATTGATGCAGCGTGTCGGAAAGCCGGTCCTCGAGGTCGCGCGCCTTGCCCTGCCAGGCATGCGGGTCGCTGAGCCAGTCGGCGCGGTTGGCGATATAGGCGAGCGTGCGCACCCGCGCGAGGCGAGTCGAGAGCGCGTCGATGTCGCCCTCGGTCCGGTCGAGCGAGGAGAACTGCCCCTGCATCCACTCCTCGGGGACCCTGCGGTCGCCTTGGGTCAGGTGCGCGAACAGCCCGCCGATCAGCCGGGCGTGCTCGTCCTGGCTCGTCTTGCGGAAGTCCGGCGTCTGGCAGGCCTCCCACAGGCGGCGGAGATTGGCGCGGTCGCGGGCGCGGCGGATCACGGTCTCCTCGCGCGCGAGCTGTCTCAACGTCGTCTCGTCCTGGCTCTCCTCGGCGAGCCGCAGTCCCGCCTTCGGCGGAGCGGCGGCGAGCGAGCGCATCAGGCCCTCGAGCGAGGCGAAGTCGAGATTGGCGTTGCGCCATTCGGCCGCCGTGACGGCGGGGAAGACGTGGCCCTCGACGGCGGCGACGATGTCCTGGTCGAGGTCCGCGGCGTCGCCGGTGACGCCGAAGGAGCCGTCCTGGCGGAACCGCCCGGCCCGCCCGGCGATCTGGCCGATCTCGTGCGAGTAAAGGGCGCGCGTGCGCCGCCCGTCGAACTTGCGCAAGCCCGCGAAGGCCACATGGTCGACGTCCATGTTGAGGCCCATGCCGATGGCGTCGGTGGCGACCAGGAAATCGACCTCGCCCGACTGGAAAAGCTCGACCTGGGCGTTGCGGGTGCGGGGAGAGAGCGACCCCATCACCACCGCCGCCCCGCCGCGATGGCGCCGGATGAGCTCGGCGATGGCGTAGACCGCCTCGGCGGAGAAGCCGACGACGGCGCTGCGGCGCGGCAGGCGAGTGAGCTTCTTCGGCCCGTCGTAGCGCAGGATAGAAAAGCGCTCGCGGAACTGGAGGACGGCGTCGGGGCAGAGGCGGCGGATGAGCGGCGCGACTGTCGTTGCGCCCAGGACCATGGTCTCGGCGAGCCCGCGGGCGTGCAGCAGGCGATGGGTGAAGACATGGCCGCGTTCGGGGTCGGCGCAGAGCTGGATCTCGTCGACCGCGAGGAATTCGACCCTGCGCTAGAGCGTCATCGCCTCGACCGTGCAGACGAAGTACTGCGGAT
>JAFAPJ010000060.1 GCA_019247255.1 Methylobacteriaceae bacterium
GTCCACAGGGCCGTGGAAAAACCCGAAATCTTAGAAGGGGTCTAGGTCAGGAGCCCACGCCGGTAGCCAATGGCGACCGCGTGGGCTCTCGACCGAGCCTGCAGCTTCGCCAGGATGTGCCGGACGTGGCTTTTGACCGTCTCCTCCGAGAGGAAGAGGCGATCACCGATCTCACGGTTGACCAGGCCCTCCGAGACGAGCTGAAGCACCTCGATCTCGCGGGCGGTCGGCGACTGCTCGAGCGCCGGGGGACGCGTGTTCAACTGGATGACTTCGGCGACGGCGGGCCGGCGCGCTGCGACCGAGTCGAAGCGCTCCGCATGCTCGCGGTACCGAGTCAGGATTTCGTCACGCTGGGCGGCGTCCACACCCGCATCATCGGCCGCTCGTTATCCCTCCTTTAACCCGAATGAGGCACCCGATCGAGGGGTAGGCGGAAGGATTTTCGGCGCCGCTGCGTCAATTCGGCAGGTTCGGGCTCCTCGACGACCCGTAGGCCGTCCCGAGCGGTGGCGTGGAGGATGCGGCCGCCGCCGAGCCAGAAGGCGACGTGGTCGGCACGCTCAGGGCCGCCGTAGGAGACGCGATCGCCGGGCCGCTCGGGCTCCGGGAGCGGCTCGCCGGCGGCCTCCTGCTGCCACGAGTCACGGACGATCCACGACCCGCCGAGGCGGTAGGCCATGTGGACGAGCCCGGAGCAGTCGATGCCCGAACGGGTCAGGCCGCCCCACTCGTACGGCGCCCCCAGGAAGCTCCGCGCCGCCTCGAGCGGCTCCGCGAACGGCGCCGGCAGGTCGACCTCGCCCTCGCCGACCGCCTCCGCCCTCACCCAGCCGGGGTAGTCGTAGGCCGTCGCCACCCGCAGCCAGCCGTCCCGCTCCGTCGCGACCCCGACCGGCTCGCCGCGGAGGAGCTGGGTGACCTGCTCGGCCGCGTCGTCGGGCTCCGCCCGGACGGGCGCGACCTCGACGCGGCAGACGATCACGCCGCCTTCGCCCGGATCCGGTCCTCGAGCCGCACCTTCACCTCGGGCCAGTCGTCCTCGGTGACCGCGTACCAGGCCGAGTCCCGCGGCCCCGAGGGCAGCAGCATGTGCTTGCGGGCGATCCCCTCGAAGCGGCAGCCTGCCGCCAGCAGGGCGCCGCGGGTCTGCTGGTTGCGGGCGTCGGTCTTGAACTCGACCCGCTGGAGCCGGTGCGTCTCGAAGGCGTGCCGCATGAGCAGGTACTTCGCCTCGACGTTCGCGCCCGTGCCCCAGGCCGAGCGGCGGTTCCAGGTCCAGCCGATCTCGACCCGCCGGTGCTCGGGCGCGTACGCCAGGTACCGCGTCGATCCGACCGGGACGCCAGCCAAAACGACCGCGAAGGGCACCTGGTCGGTTTCGGCCATTGCCTCGTCGAACCAGCGGTCGAAATCGCCGGGCCAGATCATGTAGCGGAAGATCGAGACGTCCGCCGCCGCCTCCCGCAGGCCCTCGCGATGGACCTCGGACAAAGGCTCGACAGACGCGAGCAGCCCCGTGAGGGGCTGCCCGGGTCGAAGCTCCGAGATGCTCGTGCTAGGCCGCGAGGCCGGCGAGCTCGCGCAGCGCCGCGAGCCGCGAGAGCGCCTGGCCCTCGAGCTGGCGGACGCGCTCGCGCGTCAGGTCGAGCTCGTGGCCGATCGCCTCGAGCGTCCACGGCTCGCCCTCGAAGCCGAACCGCAGCTCGAGGATCCGGCGCTCCCGCTCCGGCAGGGCGTCGAGCGCCTTGCGGATGTTCTGGCGGCGCAGGGACTCCTCCGCCTCGTCGAACGGATCCGCGGCCTCGCGGTCGGCGAAGAGATCGCCGAGCTCGCCCTCGTCGTCCGCGCCGACCGTCTGGTTCAGCGAGACCGATGCCGAGGCCGCCGAGAGCGCCTCGTCGACGTGCTGGATCGGCAGGCCCGTCGCCTCGGCGAGCTCTTCCTTCGTCGGCTCGCGGCCGAGCTCGACCTCGAGCCGCCGCGCCGCCCGCGACAGCTTCTGCTGGCGCTCGACGACGTGCACCGGGACGCGGATCGTGCGCGCGTGGTTCGCGACCGCGCGCTGCACCGACTGGCGGATCCACC
>JAFAPJ010000277.1 GCA_019247255.1 Methylobacteriaceae bacterium
CGTCGCCTCGAGACCTGCGGGAAGCCGTTCGCGGCCGCGATTCACGGCGTCTGCCTCGGCGGCGACTGTGAGCTCGCGCTCGCCTGCCACTACCACGGTGCCTCGTCCGAGGACGCGACCCGCGTCGGCTTGCCCGAGATCAAGGTCGGCCTGTTTCCGGGTGCTGGCGGCACTCAGCGCGTGCCGCGGCTCATGCAGACGGGCGACGCGCTCCAGATGCTGTTTCGCGGCGACCAGATCCGCGCCGCCATGGCCAAGGGCATGGGGCTCCTCCATGACGTCGCGCCGAAGGATGAGATCGTCGCGAAAGCCAAGGCTTGGATCCTCGCCGGCGGCTCGGCCGTGGCGCCCTGGGATCAGCCGAAATTCAGGGCGCCTTCGGGCAAGGTCTATTCGCCCGGCGGCATGATGATCTGGCCGCCCGCGAACGCGATCTATCGGCGCGAGACGCACGACAATTACCCGGCCGCGAAGGCGATCCTGCACTCCGTGTACGAGGGATTGCAGCTGCCAATGGATCTCGGGCTCAAGGTCGAGAGCCGGTACTTTGCCAAGATCCTGCGCTCGAAGGAGGCGGCCGCCATGATCCGGACGCTGTTCCTGTCGAAGAACGAGCTCGACAAGGGCGCCCGGCGCCCGGCCGCGGTTCCCGCGACCTCGCTGAAGACGATCGGGGTCATCGGTGCCGGCTTCATGGGCGCCGGTATCGCCTACGTGACGGCTCAGGCCGGCATGAAGGTCGTGCTCGTCGATCGCGACCAGGAGGCGGCGGACAAGGGCAAGGCCCATTCCCACAAGCTCATGACAGACCTCGTCAACAAGGGCCGCGCCAAGACCGCCGACCGCGACGCGTTGCTCGCCCGCATCGAGGCCACGCCCGATTACGGCCGGCTCTCCGCATGCGACCTCATCGTCGAGGCCGTCTTCGAGGACCCGAAGGTCAAGGACGAGGTGATCCGCAAGGTGGAGGCTGCGATCCGGCCGGATTGCATCTTCGCCTCGAACACCTCGACGCTGCCGATCACCGGGCTCGCGAAGTCTTCCGGGAGGCCGGACCAGTTCGTCGGGATCCACTTCTTCTCGCCGGTCGACAAGATGCTGCTGGTCGAGATCATCACGGGCGCGGGGACGGGTGACCGGGCGCTCGCGACCGCGCTCGACTACGTCAAGGCGATCAAGAAGACGCCGATCGTCGTCAACGATGCGCGCGGCTTCTTCGCCAATCGCTGCGTCGGCGCCTACATTCTCGAAGGTCATCTCATGCTGACCGAGGGCGTCCCGCCCGCGCTCATCGAGAACGGCGCGAAGCTCGCCGGCATGCCGGTCGGTCCGCTCTCGCTTAACGACGAGGTCGGGATCGACCTCGCGCTCAAGGTGCTGAAGGCCACCAAGGCGCAGGTCGGCGACGCCGCCGTGAACCCGGCCCAGGAAAAGCTGCTCGTCGAGATGGTCGAGCGACAGGGCCGGCTCGGCCGCAAGAACGGGAAGGGCTTCTACGACTACCCCGAGAAGGGGCAGGGCTCGAAACGCCTGTGGCCGGGCCTCGTCGACCTTCAGCCCGAGCGTCTGTCGGCCGATGCGCTGGACGTGCAGGAGGTCAAGGACCGCCTCCTCGTCGCCCAGGCGCTCGAGGCCGCTCGCACCGTGGAGGAAGGCGTGGTGACGGACCCGCGGGAGGCCGATGTCGGCTCGATCCTCGGCTTCGGCTTCGCGCCGTTCACGGGCGGTGCGCTCTCCTACATCGACGGGATGGGCGCGAAGCGCTTCGTGGCGCTCGCGCGCGCCCTCGAGGAGCGGCATGGCCCACGGTTCAAGGTGAACAAGCTTCTCCAGGACATGGCCGCGCGCGACGGTACGTTCTACGGCGACGCGGCCGCGAGCGTGAAGCGGGCGGCGTAGGGGCCGGGGCGATGAGGCGAACGGACGCCATCGATCAGCTTGCGGCTCTTGAGGGAGAGCTCCGCGCACTCGGGGCGCGAGCTCTTTTCCTCTACGGCTCGACCGCGCGCGACGAAGCGGCGGGCGACTCCGACCTCGACCTGTTCATCGATCCGGATCAGGCGGCGTTCGGCTTCTCGGAATTCATGCAGATTCATGAACGACTGCAGGAGCAATTCGGGGCGCGTTCGTCCGTCACGACGCGCGATGGCCTGCACCCCCGGCTGCGGCCTGCGATCGAGCGGGACGCCATTCGCGTGTTTTGATGAGCTCGCGCGTGATCGTGCGACTGCACGACATAGCCGATGAGATAGCTCAGATTAGGGATGCGACGGCGGCGATCACGTTCGACGATTTCGAACGTCGCTGGGTGATTTTGCGCGCCGTGCAGCACGGACTTCTCATCATCGGGGAGGCCGCCAAGAACCTTCCGCCGGAGGTGACGGCCAAGCACCCGGACATTCCCTGGCGCCGCATGATCGCGCTTGGAAATTTTCTACGCCATGAGTACGCGACGATCGACAATCGCCTGATCTGGGACATCGTCGTCAATCATCTGCCCATGCTCGACCTGAGCATTCGGGATCTCCTGGCCGAAGCGGACGAGCTGTGAGCCGATCTCCCACGCTCGGCGGAGAATACCTGGGCTGACGGATCCGGGACTGGTCGAAGCGACCGCGGGCACGCCTGCGTCCTTGGACCAGCGGGCGGCGGAGAGCGGCGCCCCGAATGCTCAGCCTACCCGCCGCCGGTCCGGGGCAGCGGCCGCGCCGCGCTCGGCGGAGGCGGCACCGCCAGACAGGCGCGAGAGGGACATCGACAGGGCGGCGATCCGCTCGCGGCTCTCCATCACGAGCGCCCGGATGTCCTTCGCGGCGCTCGCCGATTGCTGCGCGAGCGAGCGCACCTCGCCGGCCACGACGGAGAACCCGCGTCCCGCTTCGCCCGCCCGGGACGCCTCCACGGAGGCGTTGAGCGCCAGGATGTTCGTCTGGAACGCGATCGTGTCGATGTTCGACACGATGGTCGCGATGCGGTCGCCCGACCGGCGCACCTCGTCCATCGCTGCCGTCGTCTGGTCGATCGCGCGCCGCCGGTCGGATACGTCGCTCGCGCACATTAGGATCCGCGAGACGCGGCCCTGGAGGTCGCGCACGGCGGAGAACACGGCGTCGAGCGCGATCGGTTCGGCTGCCTCGCCCGGCCAGGCGATCTCGCGACGCAGGCTGTCGCCTGCGACGAGCTTCGCCCGCTCGTCCGACGCGAGCAGCCGATCGAGCCAGGCGGCCTCGCCGGTCGTGGCGCCGCCCCAGCCCCGCAGCGCGTCGTTGGCGAGGGTGAGCCGGCCGTTCGTGTCCCACTCGGCAAGGGCGTTCGACTGGCCGATCGTGTCGAGCTTCAGCGTATATTCGAGCGCGCGAAGCTTCGTTTCCGTGATGTTCGCCTGGATGGAGACGAAACGCTCGATCCGGCCGTTACGGTCCCGGATCGGATTGATCGCGAGCGAGATCCAGTAAGGCTCGCCGGCCCGCGAGTAATTCAGGATCTCCTCGTAAAACGCTTCGCCCCGGTTCAGCTTATCCCGGATGCGCTTGACCGTTTCGCGATCGGTATGCTCGCCTTGCAGGACCTTGCCGGGGCTCCTCCCGATGACCTCCGTGGCCACGTAGCCGGTCAGCCGCTCGAACCCGCTGTTGACGTACTCGATGCGGCGCTCGGCATCCGTGATGATGACGGAATTGTCCGTGCTGTCGGCCACGAGCGAGAGCTGGTTCATCCGCTCGCGCCGGGCGACCTCCTCCGTGATGTCGGTCGCGAACTTGATAACCTTGAAGGGTTCGCCGTTGAGATCGAAGATCGGGTTGTAGGAGGCCTGGATCCAGACCGACCGCCCGTCCTTGGCCAGACGGCGGTACTGCGCGGAGCTGTATTCGCCGCGGCGCAGCGAGGCCCAGAACTCGGCGTAGTCGCGGCTCTTCGCATAGGCGGGCTCGACGAACAGGCTGTGATGCCGCCCGATCACCTCGTCGGCGTCGTAGCCCATCACAGCGAGGAAGTTCTCGTTGGCGTCCAGCACCGTGCCGTCCATGGCGAAGGCGATCACGGCCTGGCTGCGCCGGATGGCCTCCACCTGGCCGGCATGGTCGGCGCTGAGCAGCTTGGTCTCGGTCACGTCGGACGCGAACTTGACCACCTTGCAGGGGCGGCCGTTCACGTCGAGAATCGGGTTATAGGAGGCCTGGATCCAGACCTCGCGTCCGCCCTTCGCGAGGCGCTTGAACTCGCCGGCGATGTACTCGCCACGCTTCAGTCCCGCCCAGAACGCGCGATAGGCCTCGCTGTCAGCCTCGCCGGCCGGCATGAACTGGCGATGGTGCCGCCCGACCACCTCCTCGGCGCGATAACCCATGACCTGCAGGAAGTTCTCGTTCGCCGCCAGAACGGTTCCGTCCAGGTCGAACTCCACGACAGCCTGGCTCTTGCGGATGGCGTCGATCTGCCCCTCGTAATTCGCGTTCGCGAGCTTTGCGGGCGTGACGTCGGAGGCGAATTTGACGACCTTCGTGGGATGACCATCGGGGCCGAGGATCGGGTTGTAGGACGCCTGGATCCAAACCTCGCGTCCGTCTTTGGCGAGCCGCTTGTACTCCGCCACCTTGTAGGTGCCGGCGCGCAGCTCATCCCAGAAGGCCCGATAGGCCGGGTTCGCCGCGTAGGAGGGCTCGACGAAGATGCTGTGGTGACGGCCGACGACCTCGTCCCGTCCGTAACCCATGACCGCGAGGAAATTCGCGTTGGCGTCGAGGATCACGCCGTCGAGCCCGAACTCGATGACCGCCAGCGAGCGGCTCAGCGCGGCGAGCTTCGCCTCCGCCTCGCGCAACTGCTCGGGCCAAGGCGACCTCAGGAGACGGAACATGGGTAGCTCCACGTCTCCGGCACAGTCTATTCTGCCGGCGCGTGGTTAAGATGTGCCCGACAGGTTGACGAAAGCTGAACCTCTGGTTGATGGGCCCGACCTGGCTTCACCTCACCCTGTTGGCCGTCGCGATCCGCGGTAAACGCAACGCTTCGACGTCAGGTGCCGAGGATGACGATCTTCCCCATGTTCGCCGCCTACAATGCCTGGGCGAACCGCCTCCTCTACGACGCGGCTGCCGCGCTCACGGACGAGCAGTATCGGGCGGATCGCGGTGCCTATTTCCGCTCCGTCCACGGCACGCTGAACCACCTGCTCGTCGCCGATCTCCTCTGGATGCGCCGCTTCACGGGCGAGGGCGAAGCGCCCGACCGGCTCGACGCGATCGTCCATGACGACCTGGGATCGCTGCGGCTGGCGCGTGACCGCGAGGACGAGCGGATCGCCACGTTCGTGGCCGGGCTCGACGAGGCGGCGCTCGGTCGACTCCTGTCCTACCGGCGCGTGTCCGCGCCCGAGAGCGTGACCCAGCCGCTCGGGCCGGCGCTCTTCCACTTCTTCAACCACCAGACCCATCATCGCGGGCAGGTTCATGCGCTGCTCACCGGACTCGTAAGCCGGGCGCCGTCGCTCGATCTCCTGTTCTTTCAGCGCGAGACCGGAATCGGCATGGCCTGATTGGCTGCCCGGCTGCGCCTTCGCTGCATGCGTCAGGCGGGCGCGAGGCGCGGCCCGAACCCGCCCCGCGGCGTCGGTCGCGGCGCATCGTCCATGAACCACTGGACCGTGAAGGCGGAGAGTCCGATCACCACCATCGCACCCCAGGCATAGCCGTAGCTGCCGGTCAGGTCGAAGGTGACGCCGCCGAGCCAGGAGCCCAGGAACGCGCCGACCTGATGGCTCAGGAAGGCCATCCCGAAGAGCATGTTGAAGTTCGCGACGCCGAAGAGCCGCCCGATCAACGAGCTCACGAGCGGCGCGACGCTGAGCCAGAGGAACCCCATGGCGCCCGCGAAGAGCAGCGTCGTGACGGGGCTCGCCGGAACCGCGAGGAAGCAGACGATCGCGAGCGTGCGGAAGAGATAGATGAGGGCGAGGAGCTTGCGCGGGCTGAAGCGCGCTCCGAGGAGCCCGGCCGCGTATGAGCCGAAGGCGTTGCACAGGCCGATGACGCCGAGAGCCGTCGCGCTGACCGTCGGCGGGACGCCGCAAAGGGCCAGATAGGCCGGCAGGTGCGTCGTGATGAACATCAGCTGGAAGCCGCAGGCAAAGAACGCGATCGTCATCGCGAGGTAGCCCGGATGAGCGAAAGCCTCCGCGAGGGCTGCGCGGGCCGACACGGGCGCCGCCGCGGCAGGTCCCGAAGGGACTTCCGGCTTCGGACCGATCAGCAGGGCGATGAGGGCCATCGAGCCTGCGAGCGCCGCGAAGACCAGAAGAGCCGGGCGCCACCCCTGGGTCGAGATGAGCCATTGCCCGAGCGGCGCAATGACGAGGGTCGCAACCGAGCCGAAGGCCGACACGAGCCCGACCGTCTGCGAGCGGCGTTCGGCCGGCACGATCCGGGCGACGGCCCCGAGCAATACGCCGAACCCCGTCCCGGCGACGCCCATGCCGACCAGCAGCCCGGCCCCGAGGTCGAGACCGAGGTAGCGTCCCTGGGTCGCCGTCAGGAGGAGGCCCGCCGCGTAGACGAGCGCGCTGCCGACGAGCACCGGGCGGGCGCCGTACCGGTCGCCCAGGGCGCCGAGCACGGGCTGGCTCAGTCCCCAGACCAGGTTCTGCAGAGCGAGCGCGAAGGCGAAAGACGCGGTCGGGATCGCGAGGTCGCTCGTGACGCTCGACAGGAACAGCCCGAGGCTTTGCCGGACCCCCATGCTCAGCGACATCACGATCGAGGCCACGATGACGACGACGGTGATGGAGGTCACCGGAGCGATCGCCCGTGGAGAGGATGCGCTGACCGCCATGGTGGGCTCCGAGTCGAGAACGTCTGAGGAGCTTAGAATGACGATCGTTCGACAATCAAGCCGTCGGGTCCGTCGAACGTGCGTTCGGGTCTGCGTCCGGTGCGTCGCCACCCTGCGCCGGAAGCAAGGCGAGCGCGGCCCGGGCGAGGCTCGCGCCGATGGC
>JAFAPJ010000299.1 GCA_019247255.1 Methylobacteriaceae bacterium
TGGTGAGCGCGATCCGGGTCCCGGTCGTGCGCCCCTCCGCCTCCAGCCGCTTCAGGGGCGGCAGACCGTCGACCACCTGCAGCTTCGCGTCGCTAAGCGAGAAGGTTGCGGTAAGCGCCTGATCGCGCAGCGGCCTGTTGCTCGTCATCGCGCGCACGTCGTCCGGATCGGCGTCGATCGCGAGCCGCAGCTGATCGACCGTGCCGGCCGTGAGGTTCTTGACGAGGTAGGTGCGCAGATCCGGATTGAGGGTGTCCGGCCACAGCCGGAGCAGCTTGCGCAGGTCCGACCGGTCGGCCTCGATCCGGGCGGTCAGCGCGGGCCCGCGCGGATCGGGGCGCGAGCCGCCCCAGAGCCGGGCGTCGATGCCGTCTCCCTTGACCACCACGCGCTCGATCGAGACGGCCGCATCCCGGAAGACCATGTCGGTCGAGAGCTCAGCCAGCGTGAAGGCCGGGTCGCCCGCGGCCGCGCCGTCGAAGCGCGCGTCCCGTCCCGCGAGCTGAAGACGCCAGGCGCCGTCCTCGATGGCGGCGAGCCGCCCGTCGACCCTGACGGAGGTGCCCCCGCTGACGATGGCGAGATCCTTCAGCTCCACCTCGCGGCTGTCCTCGTGCCAGATCGCCCGGCCGGCCAGCTGGTCGAGCCGCACGGGCGGCGCCCCGGTCTGGTGGACGATCCCGGCCGCGGTGTCGAAGCTGCCGCTGAGCCGCGTCAGCTGTCCGGCCTCCATCGTCGCCGACACGGCGGCCGACACCTTGACGTCCGACCCGGCCGGGAGCGTCGAGAGGCCGGAGAGCAGGAGGATGTCCTCGGCCGGCACGGAGGTGACCTCGAGGTCGGCGCTGCGCCGCCCGTCAACCTCGCCGACGAGGCCCTCGAGGCGCCAGGCTCCGTGCTGGCCCGCCATGTCGAGCGTGATGCTGCGCTGCCCGCCCTCGCGGTGCTCGAACTCGGCCCCGACGTTGCGGAAGGCGACGCGCTCGCGTCCGTCGGCCCCGACGAGCGACAGGCGGGCGCCCACGACCCGGGCCTTGTCGATCGCGGCGATGAGCCCCGTATCGTCGAGCACCGGGGCGAGCAGGGAGGCGACCGCGGCCGCGATCGGCGATGCGCCCGGCGCGACGAGCGGGGGCTTCGCGGGGCCGGGCGGCGGTGGGACGGGTTGCGGGGCGGGGCCTGGCGTCGCGCCGCCGGCATCCGGCGGCGGCAGGAAGGAAAGCGAGCCGTCGGCCGCGATGGCGGCCCGGAGCTCGAGATCCCGCAGCTCGATCTCGCGCGGAAGGAGGCCGCCCCAGAGGAGCGAGGTCGGGTCGAGACTGACGATCGCGTCGGGAGCCCGGACCACGAGAAGCCCGGCCGGATTGCGGATCTCGAGCTCCCGGGTGCGCACGGCAGGCTTGGAGCCGTTGAGCTCGAGCGCCGTGTCGGCGAGCGCGACGCTCCAGCCCTGGCCGAGCTGGTCCGCGAGCGCGTGGGCGAGACGGTCCGAATAGCTCTGCAGGCTGACCGGCCCGGCCGCGAGCCGCAGGAACCCGACGGCCGCCACGATCGCCACGAGGCTCACGAGCACGAGCTTCGCGTACAGCGTCGCGCGCACGATCCGGCGCCACCGGCCGCGCGTGGCGCAGACGGACTCGGCTCCCGGCTCGGCCCTGACGATCAACCTCATCGCGTTCGCAAGCTTACTCGGGACGAAACGCTGCCGGTCCCGTTTCGATGCGGGCCGGCCAGCATGGGGCGGATCGCATCATGAATTGGTGAAGAGCTGACGGCTTTGAGGACATGACTCGCGTCGGCGCCCGTGCTTTGTGGGCCCGCGCGCGGCCCTGCCGGCCGCGCTACCCCTTGGCACGACACGCCCCAGCAATCGGACGAAAGGAAGGCGTATGGCGCTTGAGGTCGGATCGGTCGCACCCTCCTTCACGCTGCCGGGCGGCGGCGGCAGGACCGTGTCGCTCGACAAGCTCAAGGGCCGCAAGGTCGTTCTCTACTTTTATCCGAAGGACGACACGAGCGGCTGCACG
>JAFAPJ010000302.1 GCA_019247255.1 Methylobacteriaceae bacterium
TACGATGCCCTCCGCTCGGCCGGAGCCGAGGATGAGAAGGCCAGGAAGGCTGCGGAGGAATGGCGGGATACGAGAACCGGTTCGCCAAGATCGAGGCCGATACCGGCCTGCTGAAGTGGATGGTCGGCGTCAACATGGCGCTGACCCTCTTGGTCGTCGGTCTGGTGCTTCGGCTCGGCGGCTTGCGTTAGGAGACGCCAATGTCCGACAGCCTGACTTCCGAAGCCCCGGCCCCGGCTCCGTCCACCCTCCCGCCCGAGGAGCTCGATCGCCTCACGGACGACATCGTGGCGGCGCTGAAGACGGTCTACGATCCGGAGATCCCGGCCGACATCTACGAGCTCGGCCTCATCTACCGGGTCGACATCGCGGACGACCGCGCGGTCGCGATCGACATGACCTTGACGGCGCCCGGCTGCCCCGTGGCCGGTGAGATGCCGCTCTGGGTCGAGAACGCGGTCGGCGCCGTCGCGGGCGTCAAGGACGTGAAGGTCAACATGGTCTTCGACCCGCCCTGGGATCAGAGCCGCATGTCCGACGAGGCGCGCGTCGCCCTCGACATGTGGTGAGGCGGGGCGTCCGCTCGCCGATTCCGGGCCGACGCGGCCCCGGCTGACCTGAGAGACGAGGAGGAGGAGGCGGGCCATGCCGGACAAGGTCGCGATCGTCACCGCGGGCGGAAGCGGCATGGGCGCGGCGGCCGCCCGCAGGCTCGCCGCCGACGGGTTCCGGGTCGCGATCCTGTCCTCCTCGGGCAAGGGCGAGGCGCTCGCGGCCGAGCTCGGCGGCTTCGGCGTCACCGGCTCCAACCAATCGCACGAGGATCTGAAGCGCCTGGTCGAGGGCACGACCGAGCGCTGGGGCCGGGTCGACGTACTCGTGAACAGCGCCGGCCACGGGCCGCGGGCGCCGATCCTCGAGATCACGGACGAGCAGTGGCGGACCGGGCTCGACGTCTACTTCCTCAACGTCGTGCGGCCGACGCGGCTCGTGACCCCGATCATGCAGGCTCAGAAGGGCGGCGCGATCGTCAACATCTCGACCGCCTGGGTCTTCGAGCCGAGCGCCATGTTCCCGACCTCGGCGACGTTCCGGGCGGGGCTCGCGGCCTTCACGAAGGTCTTCGCGGACACCTACGCGCCGGACAACGTGCGCATGAACAACGTCCTGCCGGGCTGGATCGACAGCCTCCCCGCGACGGAAGAGCGGCGTCGGAGCGTGCCGCTCGGCCGCTACGGCCGCGCGGAGGAGATCGCCGCGACCGTCGCGTTCCTGGCGTCCGACAGCGCCGCCTACATCACGGGGCAGAACATCCGGGTCGATGGCGGGCTGACGCGCTCGGTTTGAGCGCTCATCGCGCGAGCGCCTGCCGGGCTGCGGCCGCGCCGGCGAGGCGCCCGAGCGCCACGGCCGTGAGGAGGCCGTTGCCCGACAGGTAGCCCGAGGCGCGCGAGCCCGAGACCCCGCAGGCCGCGCCGCCCGCCGCGAAGAGGTTCGGCAGCGGCGCGCCGCCCGGCCGGACGACCCGGGCCTCGCCGTCGACCGCGAGGCCGCCCTGCGTGTGGAAGAGCGCGCCCGTGACCCGCACGGCCCGGTAAGGCGGGACGAGCGGGGGCACGCCCGCGAAGGAGCGTCCGTAAGCATCCGTCGCGCCCGCGGCTTTCAAGGCCTCGACCTCGGCCAGCGTCTCCGCCAGGGCCGCGGCGGGAACGTGCAGCGCTTCGGCGAGCGCCGCGCCGTCGGGCGCGCCCCGGACGAGGCTGGCGCGCTCCGCCTCGCGGAAATCCTCGAACTGGCGCGCGATCCCCGCGATCCGCTCGTCGAAGATCGTGAAGGCGATCCCGCCCGGTTGGCGGAGCACGGCCGCGGCCTGCTCCGAATAGCCGTGCGCCTCGTTCGAGAAGCGCCGGCCGTCCCGGTTCACCTGGATTCCGCCCTCGGTGATCGTCGCCCAGGTGATCAGGATGCCGCCGGGCTCGGCGACCGAGCCGTGGCCCTGGTGGCCCGAGAGGTGGCGCAGCTCCGCGCCGAGCGCCGCGCCCCACAGGATCGCGTCGCCCTGGTTGCCCGGATGGCCGAAATAGGGCGCCGCCGCGAGGTCGGGCAGGTGCCGGCGCACGAGCTCCGGGTTCCCGCCATAGCCGTTGCAGGCGAGGACGAGCGTCGCGCAGCCGATCATCTCGCGCGACCCGTCCGGGCGCTGGACGCCGACGCCGCGAACGCGCCCGTCGGGATCGGCCAGGAGGTCGGTCGCGACCGCCTCGGTCAGCATCTCGACGCCCGCCGTCTCGGCCGCGCTGCGCAGGCGGTCGACGAGCTCCTGGCCCGATCGGCTGGGCAGGCCGTGCATGCGGTGGGCCGAATGGCCGGGATAGCGGAAATCCGTGATGACGGAGAACGGGAGTTCGTGACGCTCCGCGAGCCAGTCGACCGCCGGTCCGACCGCGCGCGTGACGCGATCGACGGAGGCCGGATCGGGCTCCCCGTCGGCCTTGGCCAGGATGTCGTCCGCGAAGAGCTCCGGGCTGTCGGCGAGCCCGGCCTCGCGCTGCGCGCGCGTTCCGGGCGCTGGGATCAGCCCGGCCGAGAGCGCGGTCGAGCCGCGCGGGACGGGGTCGCGTTCGAGGACGAGCACGTCGGCGCCCGCTTCGCGGGCCGCCAGCGCCGCGACGAGCCCGGCCGCGCCCGCGCCGACCACGAGCACGGGCGCGACCCAGGCGAAGTCGACCCCCTCGGCCGATCTCACGCTCATGGCGATCAGCCGAGCTCCGCGAGGGCGGACGCGACGGTCGCGACCGCGGCGACCGGGCGCAAGGCCTCGATCGCGGTCTGATGCAGCTCGGGCGTGAACGCCGCGCAGGCGTCGTCCAGCACGGTCACCGCGAAGTCGCGCACCTGCGCGTCCCGGACCGTCGAGGCGACGCCGCCATTCGTCACGATCCCCGAGACGAGGAGGCGCTCGACCCCGGCCTTGCGCAGCACCCATTCGAGCCGGCTCATGTAGAAGGCCGAGAAGGCGACCTTCTCGACCGCGATGTCGGCGGGGCCGAGCTCGTCGACGACCGCGTGACCCCAGGCGCCCGACGCGAAGTCGCCGCGGGCGAGAAATGGCCGAAGCTGCTTCAGATGCGGCGAGATCATCGGCTCGCCGCCGCGGCCGGGGACCAGCGTGAAATGCGTCGAGATCACGAGCCCGCCTCGCGCCCGCACGGCCGCGACGAGCGGCTTCACGCGGGCCGGCACCGCCGCGATCGCCGGGGCGGTCTGGCCGGCGCGGCCATAGGCGCCTTGCGGGTGGAGGAAGTCGTTCTGCAGGTCGCAGAGCAGCAGCGCCGTGCGGTCCGGCTGGGTCGGATCGTGCGCCATCACGCGCGCTCCAGCACGAGGTTGCCGAACCGGTCGACCCTGGCCTTGAGCCCGGGATCGACCACGATCGTCGCGTCCGGCTGCTCCAGGATGGCGGGCCCGGCGATCTCGTCCCCGACCGCGAGCTCGAGCCGCGCGTAGAGCGCGGCCTCGTGCCAGGCGCCGTCGAACCAGACGTGCCGCGTCCCGCGTCGCGCCTGCGCGAGCGAGGCGTCGGGCCCGGGCGCCATGAGGGCGAGGTCGAAGCCCGGGCGTCGGCCGATCGCGGCCGTGCGCAGGTTGACGATGCGCACTGGGAGGCCGGGCAGGAGGCGCGAGAACGAACGCTGGTAGGCCGCCTCGAAGGCCGCCCGCACGATGGCGGGGGTGACGCCGGTGCGGCCCTCCGCGAGGGTCACGGGGAGGGGCACGGCGACCGTGTGGGTCTGCCCGAGGTAATGCATGTCGAGCTCGTAGAGGACGTCGATGCGCTCCACCGCGAGCCCGGCCGCCTCGACCACGGCGCGCGCCGCCTCGCCCTCGAAGGCCATGCGCCCGTCGAGCCAAGCGGCGTCGAGCCGGTCGAGGTCGAGATTGACGGTCTGCACGCCGTCATGGCGCAGGTCCGCGATCACGCAGCCGAGCGCCGAGGTGACGCCCGGGAAGCGCGGCACGAGCGCCGCCTTGAGCCCGACCTCGCGGATGAGGGCGCCCGCATGGAGCGCACCCCCGCCCCCGAACGGGACGGCCGCGAAGCGCCCCGGATCGTGCCCCCGCTCGACCGAGACCAGTCGGATCGCCGCGGCCATCCGGGCATTCGCCACCCGGACGACCGCCTCGGCCGCGCTCATGACGTCGAGCCCGAGCGGCCGCGCCACCTCCATCTCGATCGCGGCGCGGGCAGCCCCGACGTCGAGCCGGGCGAGCGCGCCGCCGATCGGCCGCTCGGCATTGATGCGGCCGAGGACGACGTTGGCGTCGGTGAGCGTCGGGCGGCTGTTCCCGGCCCCGTAGCAGACGGGACCAGGCCGCGATCCGGCGCTTTCCGGCCCGACCTGAAGGAGCCCGCCCGGATCGACCCCGGCGATCGAGCCGCCGCCGGCGCCTATCGTCGTGATCTCGATCATGGGCGTGCGGATGACGAGCCCGAAATCGATCGTGGTCTCGGCCGCGAGCGCCGTCGCGCCGCCCACCACGAGCGACACGTCGAAGGAGGTTCCCCCGAGATCGCCCGTGATCACGTCCGGGAAGCCCGCGGCCTCGGCGATGGAGGCCGCCGCGATGACGCCCGCGGCCGGACCGGACAGCGCGGTCCGGACCGGAAGCCGCCGGGCGGTCGCGGTCGACATGACACCGCCGTTCGACTGCACGATGTGGAACTGGCCCGCGAAGCCGCCGCTGCGCAGAGCCGCGTCGAGCTTGCCCAGGTAGCCGCCGACGACGGGCTGCAGGTACGCGTTGAGCGCCGTCGTCGACGTCCGCTCGAACTCGCGCAGCTCCGGCAGGATCTCGGACGAGCAGGCGACGTGCGGGTTCGGCCACACGGCCTTCGCGGCCCGGAGCGCCGCCCGCTCGTTCTCGGGATTGGCGTAGGCGTTGATGAACACGATCGCGAGCGCCTCGGCGCCCCGCGCCAGGAGCTCGCGGGCGCGGGCCTGAACCTCGGCAGGATCGACCGCGTGGCGGACGGAGCCATCCGCGAGCACCCGCTCCCGCACTTCGAGCCGGACGTCGCGGTCGACCACGGGCACGAAATCGCCCCAGAGCCCCCAGGTGTGGCGCCGGTCGCGCCGGCGCATCTCGAGGACGTCGCGGAAGCCCTCCGTCGTGAGAAGCCCCACGCGCGCGCCCTTGCGCTCGAGGAGCGCGTTCGTGCCCACGGTCGTCCCGTGCACGATGGACCCGAGGTCGGCGACGGCCCCGAAACGGGACAGGCCCGCCATGAAGCCCTGCGCCTCGTCGCCCCGGTTCGACGGCACCTTCGCGGTCCGGAACGCGCCCGCCGCCTCGTCGAGGTAGAACAGGTCGGTGAAGGTGCCCCCGACATCGACGCCGACGATGGCGCTCATCGGGCGTGGCTCCCGGCCTTGTCATCACCGGGCTTGTCCCGGTGATCCCGATCGGAAAAGCGCCGCGCCAAAACGATCGGGATGGCCGGGACGAGCCCGGCCATGACATGGGAGGTCGACACCACGCTCACGCATCCCCGACGGCGGCACCGCCCGTCACGTAGCCGAGCCGCCCGTCGCGCTCCCGCGCGGCCGGGTCGCGCCGGGCGGGGTCGCCCCAGCCGCCGCCGCCCGGGGTCTCGAGCCGAACGCACCGGCCGGGCGCGAGCCTGACGTCCGTGACCTTGGAGGCGAGCGGCGGGCTCGCCCAGCCGCCCTCGGTCTCCCAGGCGAAGCGGTTCAGCGCCGCCGGCTCGCCGCCCTCGACCCCGAAGGGCGGGACCTTGCCGCGCTCGCCGAGGAGGAACACCTCGGCTTCGGTCAAGGTCTCGATCTCGTAGATCGCGCCGAGTCCGCCGCGATGCGCCCCGTCCCCGGCCGAATCCGGTCGGAGCGCCCAGCGCCGGAAGACGACCGGGTAGGCCGCCTCCAGCACCTCCACGGGCGGGATGGTGGCGGTCGAGATGGGATTGTTCGCGTGGGACAGGCCGTCGCTCTCCGGATTGCCGCCGAGCCCGCCGCCGAAGAACGAGAACATGACGAAGCGCGATCCGTCCGGGCGGTGCCCGGCGATGGAGAGCGCGTTGATGGTGCCGAACGGGGCGGCCGTCGCGCGGGCGGGATCGGCGGTCGCGAGCGCCCCGAAGATCACGCCGATCAGCCGCAGGATCGTCTCGGTGTAGCCGGCGACCGGCTTCGGCGGTCCGACGCCGAGCAGCGTCGTATCCGGGATCGTGAAGGCGATCGGGCGCAGGCAGCCGGCATTCGCCGGCACGTCGGTGAAGACGTGCTTGAGGGCGACGTAGCAGGCCGCGACCGTCGTCGCGCGGGAGATGTTGATCGGGCCGCGGGCCGGCGGCGAGGAGCGGGAGAAGTCCAGGCTCATCGTCTCGCCGGCGATCGTCAGGTCGAGCGCGATCGTCAGCGGCTCGTCCGTGATGCCGTCGTTGTCGAGCACGTCCTGGAAGGAATAGGTCCCGTCCGGGAGCGCCCGGATGGCGGCGCGCATCAACGCCTCCGCCCGGTCCGAGAAGGCCGCGAAAGCGGCCTCGACCGTCGCGATCCCGATCTCGTCGAGCAGCTCGCGGAAGCGCCGTTCGCCCAGGTCGAGGGCATTGAGCTGGCCGTTGAGGTCGCCCCAGTTCGAGGTCGG
>JAFAPJ010000307.1 GCA_019247255.1 Methylobacteriaceae bacterium
GTGCTCGACCTCGCGACGCTGGCGCAGGGTCTCGGCGAGGACAACCCGGAACGCGACGGCGCGGTCGCGGCCATGCTGGCGGTCGCCGGCGTGACGGCGCTCGACATGGTCTGCGCGGGCGGCCTCACCGCGCAGAAGCATGTCAGCGAGACGCCGTCGGTCAATTATTCGGACCGCAGCGGCTTCCCGCGAGGCCTCGAGGCGTCGCGCGGCGCGGCCCGCTCCTTCGAGGTGCCGCGCGATTTCCGGACGCCCGCGCCGCTGCGTCCCTACGCGAGCGCCGGGACGGCCTGACCTCGCTCAGGCCGCCATCCGGGTCGGCGGCCCGGACGCGTCCATCCGGACGGCCTCGGCCGCACGGGCCGGCTCCGTCCGCGGGACGTCGTCGACGGCCGGCGCGATCGTGGCCGCGCGCGTGCGCAGGCCGATCCACGCCGCGTAGCTCGCGAGGAAGGCCAGGAAGCCCGCGAGATCGAGGGCGGAGAAGACCGTACCGGCATCGAACGCGACCCAGATCAGCGTCGCCTTCAGCCCGACATAGCCGGCGACGATCCAGGCAAGGGGCCGCATGAACTCACCGACCGCCGCCAGTCGTGGGCTGACGACCCGCTTGCGACGACGCGCGCGAAGACCGGCCGCGAGGAAGGCCGCCGCGACCGCGAGCAGGACGGCGCCGGCGAGGTGCTGAGGCATGAGGGACCCTCCAGGCGAGATGAACGGGGGCATCCTGCATCGGTCCGCGCGCTTTGGGCCTGCGTCACGTTGCGCCGGGGAGGGGGAGCCGGTAGGCCGCCCGCATGTCCGAGGAGCGCCGGGAAGCGGGCCCCGTCATCGTGCTCGTGGCGCCGCAGCTCGGCGAGAACATCGGCATGGCGGCGCGCGCCATGGCGAATTTCGGCTTGCGCGAGCTCCGCATCGTGGCGCCGCGGGATGGCTGGCCGAACCCGGCCGCTGACGCCGCCTCCGCCGGCGCGGTCCACGTCCTCGAGGCGGCGACGCTGCACGCGACGACGGCCGAGGCGGTCGGCGACCTCGCCTTCGTGCTCGCCACGACCGCCCGCGCGCGCGGTCAGATGAAGCGGGTCTACGGCCCCGCAGACGCCGTCCCGGAGCTCCGCCAGCGGGCGGGCGAAGGCCAGCGGGTCGGCATCCTGTTCGGTCCCGAACGGACGGGGCTCGAGAACGACGACGTGGCGCTCGCCGATGGCATCCTGACCTTTCCGGTCGAGCCGCGCTTCGCGTCGCTCAACCTCGCTCAGGCCGTGCTCCTCGTCGCCTATGAATGGGGACGCGGCGGGCCGCTTCCCTTCGCGGCCGAGCCGGGCACCCCGCCCGCGCCCCGCGTGGCGCTGCTCTCGATGTTCGATTACCTCGAGGCGGCGCTCGACCAGGCGGGCTTCTACCCGCCGGACAAGCGCCCGCCGATGGCCCGCAACATGCGCGATATGTTCCTGCGCATGGACATGACGGAGCAGGACGTTCGCACGCTCCGGGGCGCGATCCGGGCGCTCGTCGAAGGTCGCATGCGCCGAAAAGCGTGATCGACATTCAGGTTGCTATGATAGAGCGCTGGCTCCTCGGCCGTGCCCGGATCCCTCGCGCCATGCGCCTTCTCGCGTCGCTTCTCGTCTCGTTCTGCCTCGCGGGGCCCGCGCTCGCCGCGACCCCGCCGGCCCAGCCCCGGTCGGGACCGGGCTCGAACGCCAATCCGGACGGCGAGGTCGTCAAGCGCGCGGTCGGCACGGCGAGCGCCGCCACCTACGTCTACCATCTCGCCGGCAAGGCCGCGGAGCCGCGTCCGGTGATCGTGCTCCTCCATGCCTGGGGCGCCACGAACCCGATGGTCTACGGGGGCTGGATCGATCATCTCGCCCGGCGCGGATACCTGGTGCTCGCGCCGGCCTTCCAGGAGGCCGGCAAGACCAGGCCGGTCGATGCCGGGCCGATCGCGGCGACGCGGCTGCGCGACGCGCTCGCGGCGCTGGCCAAAGACCCGAACGCGCAGCCGAACCTCTCTCGTCTCGCCTATCTCGGCCATTCGGCGGGCGCGGGCGTCGCCATGTACCTCGCCGGAGCCGCTGAAGCCGAGAAGCTTCCGGTTCCCAAGGCCGTCTTCGCCGTTATGCCGGGCGGCATCGCCTCGGACGAGAAGGCCCGGGGCGTGCAGCTTCGCGACCTGTCGCGTGTCGACCCGTCCGTCGCGGTCGTGACGCTCGTCGGCGACAAGGATTTCATCGCGAGCGATCGCGTGTCGCGCCGGCTTCTCAAGGAGACGACCAACGTCCCGGTCGGCCGCAAGCTGTTTCTCAGGATCGGGTCGGACGCGCACGGCTTCCCGAGCACCTCAGCGACGCTCGCCTCGCCGGCTTCGCCGCGCGAGACCTATGACACCGCCGCGATCAAGCTGCCGCCGGATCCGCCCGTCGACCCCAAGGCGCCTCGCCAGCCGCGGCCGCGCTGGTCGGCCGACATGGTGCTCTCGGGCGAGCAGCAGGTGCTCATCCAGCAGATGTCGCGCAACCCGACCGACGCGCTCGATTATTACGCGTTCTGGAAGACCTTCGACATGATCCTCGACGCTGCCTTCGGGGACAGGGACATGGCCTCCTTGCGGGCCGACCCGACCTTCGCGGATCTCGGGCGCTGGAGCGACGGCTGGCCCATGCGCCGCCTCTCCGTCGAGCAGCCGCGACCGGAGCCGACCGCGACGGCGACGCCGGTCGCCGCGGCGCCGGCCGCCCCGAAGCCGATCTCCGCCACCATGCCGGTGACGCGGGCTCGCCGACAGGCGCACTGACCGCCACATATCCGACGCGACTTGCAGCGAGGCTCGGGCCCGACCACCTGGACGGGCAGCATGGCTCACCTCGCATTCTCGCGCCGCACGTTCCTGGCGGCGACCGCCGCGACGACGCTGGCCGGCCCGCTTTCCGCGGCATCCGCGGATCCCGACATTCTGGTTGTGGGCGCCGGGGCGGCCGGCCTCGCGGCGGCGCGCCGGCTGCTCGCGCTCGGCCGCAGCGTCACGGTCGTCGAGGCGCGGGACCGGCTCGGCGGCCGCGTTCATACGGACGACCGGCTCGGAATCGCCTTCGACGCGGGCGCGCAATACATCCACTGGGCCGAGCGCAACCCGTGGCGCGAGATCGCGAGCGAGCTCGGCGTCGCGACGCGCCCGGAGGACGCGGGCGGCTCGCTCGGCGTCTACGCGAACGGGGTCGTCCTGCCCGAAGCCGAGCGCGGCCGGCGTCGGCGCGCCTTCGGACGCGTGGACGACGTGGTGGCCGAAGCCGCCAAGCAGGACCGCTCGATCGCGGCCGCGGTCGCGGAGGGCGGGCCGGACCTCGTGGCGGCCGCCTCCGGCCTGACCCGCCTGACGCTCGGCGAGGAGCCCGATCGGGTCTCCTGCGCCGATTACGACCAGCTCTGGTCGGGCGACGACCTGATCGTCACGGAGGGCTACGGACGGCTCGTCACCCGCTTCGGCGCGGGCCTCCCGGTTCGGCTCGGCGTGCCGGTCAGCCGGATCGACTGGTCGGGCGACGGGATCGCGGCCGAGACACCTGCGGGCACGATCCGGGCGCGCGCCGCCCTCGTGACCGTGCCGGTCGGCGTGCTCCAGGAGGGCGGCATCCGCTTCGCGCCCGACCTGCCGGCCGAGACCCG
>JAFAPJ010000310.1 GCA_019247255.1 Methylobacteriaceae bacterium
CTCTGCGCCGCGATGGTCGTGCGGCCCTCACGCTCGGCGATCCGGCGGAAGGCGGCGAGCGCCTGACCGACCACCTGGTCCATGTTGTAGTAGCGATAGGTCGCGAGGCGCCCGACGAACCACGTGTCCGACGCCTGCATCGCCAGCTTCTCGTAGCGCTTGAATAGCTGCGCATTCTCCGGCCGGGGAATCGGATAGTACGGATCGCCGTCGGCCGCCGGATATTCGTAGGTGATGCTCGTGCGCTCATGCACCTGACCGGTCAGATGCTTGTATTCGGAGATGCGGGTGTAGTCCTCGGTCATGGGATAGTTGACGGTGCCGACCGGCTGAAAGCGCGCGCAGTCGAGCGTCTCGTGGCGGAAGCGGAGCGAGCGGTACGGCAGCTTGCCGTAGCGATGGCCGAAATACTCGTCGATCGGACCGGTATAGACCGTGCGCCGGTGCGGGATGGAATCCCGGATCTCGCGGTAGTCGGTGTCGAGCATGACGTCGATCTTCGGATGCGCCAGCATGCGCTCGAACATCCGGGTGTACCCGTCCTTCGGCATGGCCTGATAGCTGTCCGTGAAGTAGCGGTCGTCGCGGTTCGTCCGAACAGGCACCCGGGCCGTCACCGACTTGTCGAGCTCGGACGGGTCGAGCCCCCATTGCTTGCGCGTATAGCCCCGAAAGAACTTTTCGTAGAGCTCGCGCCCGACCTTGGAGACCACGACGTCCTCCGAGGTCCTGATCTCCGCGACCTGCTCGGCCCGAGCGGCGAACCAGGCCTCGAGCTCGTCCGACTTCAAGTCGAGGTCGTAGAGGGCGTTGATCGTGTCGAGGTTGATCGGGATGGGAACGAGCCGGCCATCGATCTCGCCGAGCACGCGGTGCTCGTAGGGGCGCCAGCCCGTGAAGCGGGACAGGTAGCCGAACACCGCTTCCGAATTGGTGTGGAAGATATGCGGTCCGTATTGGTGGATCAGGATACCAGCCTCGTCCAACCGATCGTACGCATTGCCCGCAACGTGAGGGCGGCGGTCCACCACGAGCACGCGGTCGCCGCGATCCGAGGCCAGGCGTTCGGCCAGCACCGATCCGGCAAAGCCCGCCCCCACGATCAGCCAGTCGTACATGCTACTCTCCTGCGAGGGCGACCGGCGGGAAGGCCGGCTTGGTCTTGGCGGCGCGAGCGGCCTCGATGAGGGCCGCCATGGCGGCCCAGGTCTGGTCCCAGGAGCCTTGGGCGAGCTCGGAATCGACCCGTGACAGCCAGGTCGTGGTCTCGCGCGGGGAGCGGGCGAGGAGCGCGGCTGCGCGCGCCACGAACTCCTTGGGGCTGCCGGCGATCTCGACGAGGCCGAGCTCGCCGTAAGGCCGGACGACGTCGCGGATCGCGGTCGAGACCACGGGCACGCCGGCGGCGAGGAATTCCGGCGTCTTCGTCGGCGAGATGAACCGGGTCGCCTCGTTCAGCGCGAAGGGCATGAGCCCGACGTCCCACCCGCCGAGATAGGCCGGGAGGTCGGCGTAAGGCTTGGCGCCGAGCCAATGGATGTTCGGCCGGCGCGGAAGCGACGCGCCGTCGATCTTCGCGACCGGCCCGATGACCACGATCTGCCAATCGGGTCGCTGACTCGCGACCGTCTCGATCAGCGCGAGGTCGATCCGCTCGTCGACCACGCCGAAGAAGCCGAGCCGAGGTCCGGGGATGCCGGCCTGGTCGACGGGCTCCGGGCCGGACGCCGCCCGCGCGCGCGCGAAATGGGCGGCCTCGATGCTCGACGGGAAGGCGTGAACGTTGGGGTTCCGGTCGCGCTTCACCTCGTAAAGGCTCATGCCGCCGGTGAAGACGACGTCGGCGCGGCCGAGCAGCTCCGCCTCGCAGGCGAGCATCGCGGAAGACGCCCCTCGGAATGCCGAGAGCTCGTCCATGTTGTCGTAGACGAGCGCCGCGGGCGTCAGATGCCGGACGAGCGGCATGCCCATGGGGGTGTAGAGCCACAGGATGAGCGGTTGGCCGGGGTGCTGCGCCACGATCTGGTCGATCATGGCCCGCTCGGCGCGGTCGATCTCATCCGGCGCCATGCCGTGGCGCAGATGGGGCAACGCGATCGTGACCCCGCCCGGACGTCCGGTCAGCTCGAGCCGTGGCTCGCCCTCGTCCTCCCAGGCCGGCTCCTCGAACACCACGACGTCATGGGTCGCTGCGGCGCGGCTCAAGAGATGCTGCGGCCGCTGCCAGACGAAATCCCAGCGCAGATGAGACAAGCAGAGGAGAAGTGGACGAGCCTGACGAGAGCGAGTTTGCTGGGAAGGAGCCGAATTATGGGGGAAGCGGCCCGTGATGACGTTCGATTTCGGCTGCCTCAGCTCACGCATTCACTCCACCCGCGGTTGGGATAAATCCACCCATTTTGTCGAGACTGCTCGGCTTCCGGCGTCGGCGGACGCTGGAACTATGCTGTCGCGAACACTCAACCAGCGAAGTGGGAGGTTTGTTGCAGCGCTTCCCGTCAGGTGCGCTTGCGCACCGGCCCGGTCACGCCGGCTCGCGGCTGCGCACCCGAGCGCGCTTCGGCGCAAGCACGGGCAGACGCTGCCGGACGTGGCCGATCTCGGCCCAGGGATCGGCCGCGAGCTTCGCGAGCCGTCCCGGAAGGTTGCCGACCGTGAAGTGGTTCGGCTTGAGCCCAGGGCTCAGCTCCTCCCAGGTGAGAGGGACCGAGATCGGGGCATGCGGCCGCGCCCGGGTCGAATAGGCGGCGATCGCGGTCGCGCCGCGGCCGTTGCGAAGATAGTCGACGTAAATGAGGCCGCGCCGGGCGGCCTTGCTGGCCTTCGCGATGAAGCGGGTGGGCGCGTCGGCCGCCATGCCGTCCGCGAGCGCCTTGGCGAAGCGCTTGACCTCGCCCCAATCCGCCGCGGGCTCGAGCGGCACGACGACGTGAAGGCCCTTCCCGCCCGTCGTCTTGACGAAGCTCTCGAGCTCGAGCGCGCGCAAGCGGGCTCGCACCTCGCGCGCCGCCGCGATCACGTCCGGCCAGGCGACGTCCTCGGCGGGATCAAGGTCCATGACGATCCGGTCGGGACGGTCGACATCCGCGATGCGCGAGCCCCAGACATGGATCTCGAGGACGCCCGCCTGGACGAGCGACACGATCCCGGCGATGTCCTCGACATAGAGGACCTCCTCCTCGCCGCCCTCGTCGCGGACGGGCTCGCGGCGGATGGCCACGCTGAGCCCTGCCCAGGAATGCTTCTGGAAGAAGCAGCCATGCTCGGCGCCGCTCGGGCATCGCACGAGCGAGAGCGGGCGCCCGGCAACATGCGGCAGGATCCAGGGCGCGATTTCCTCGTAGAACTCGGCAAGCCCCTTCTTGGTGATCCCCTCGTCCCAGAGCACGCGCTCCGGATGCGTGAGCCGGACCCCCGCGACCTGGTCCGGGTGCTGCGCGCCGGCCCGCGCCCGGTGCGAGGACGGCCGACCCGGAGAGGCAGCCGGAGCCGCGTCGACCGCGGAATGTGTCCGGGCCGGGCGCTCGCGGACGACCTCCGCGGCTTCCTTGTCCTCGCGCAGGCCCTTGAACGCCGCGTGGCGCAATCGATCGTCGCCGGTCCAGCCGCGGAACTCGATCTCGGCCACCAGCTCGGGCTCGACGAAGACGACGCCGCGGCGCTCGTCCGCGGACAGCTTCTCGCCGAAGGGCGACGTCGTGCGCCTCCGGGAATCGAGCCTCTTGAACAGGTCACGCGCGCTGTCCGCCGTGAAGCCGGTTCCGCTTCGCCCCGCATGCCGGAGCCCGCCGTTCTCGTGGTACCCCAGGACAAGCGAGCCGACCGCGCCGCGTGATGCGCTCGAGGGCACGAAGCCCGCGATCGCGAACTCCTGGCGCTCGGTGCATTTCACCTTGAGCCAGTCCTCGCTCCGCCCTGATCGATAAGGACGGTCGCGGCGCTTCGAGATCACGCCCTCGAGCCCGAGCTTGCAGGCGCTGCGCACCATCGCGGGCCCGTCGGCCTCCACGTGCTCCGAAAGCCGGATCGTTCCCCCCGTGCCCGGCGCGATCATTCGGGCGAGCTCCGCCTTGCGATCCGCCAGGGGCGATGCGCGCAGGTCGCGCCCGTCGATGTAGAGGAGGTCGAAGGCGTAGAAGATCGCGTCCCGGGCGATCCTGCCGCCTTCGTCGGACAAGGCACGCTGGAGCGCGGCGAAGCTCGACACGCCGTTCTCGCCCTCGATCACGGCCTCCCCGTCGAGGATCGCGGTCTCGGCCGGGATGTCGGCCAGCGCCGCCGCGATCGCCGGGAAGCGGTTCGTCCAATCGTGGCCCCGACGGGTCGCGAGGCGCACGCTTCCGGCCGTCTTGAAGGCGAGGAGCCGGTACCCGTCCCATTTGATCTCGTGGATCCATTGCCCGCCGGTCGGCACCGCGTCGGCAAGGCTCGCCAGGCAGGGCTCGACCGCCTGCGGCATCGGAGCCCTTACTCCGGCAGGCTCGGGCTTCGCGGACGGCTTGCGCCTGCGGGTCGCGGCCGGAGTTGTCTTGGAGCTCGCGGGCTCGGCACGCGCCGCCGCTCGAGCCTCCGCCGCCTCGCCGCGGTTCGACTGCCAGACTGCGCCGTCGGGCGCCGCCGCGATCCCCTCAAGCGTCCGGCCCGACACGACGGAAAGCGGACGCTCCTCGAGGAGGTCGGGATCGCCCGGCGCGCGGGCCGCCTCATCCTCCGCCTTGATGAGGAGCCACGATTCCTGACGCTCGCCGGCCCTCTTGCGCAGGCGAACGAGGTGCCAGCCGCCCTGCAGCTTCTCGCCGTGAAGCCGGAAGGACAGGTGCCCCTTGGCGTAACCTTTATGCGGATCTCCCTCCGGCTCCCAGGTGCCCCGGTCCCAGATCATGACGGTGCCGCCGCCATACTGGCCCTTCGGAATCGTGCCCTCGAAGGCGTTGTAGGCGATGGGATGGTCCTCGACATGGACCGAGAGGCGCTTCTCGCCAGGCACCAGGCTCGGGCCGCGGGTGACCGCCCAGCTCTTCATGACGCCGTCGAGCTCGAGCCGCAGATCGTAATGCAGCCGGGTGGCCGCGTGCTTCTGGACCACGAAGCTGAAGCCTGCGGGTCCGGACGCGACCTCGCCGCCGGCCGGCTCGGCCGTCTTCGCGAAATCGCGCTTCGCCTGATACGCAGCGAGCTTGGCCATGTCCGGAGCTGAACGACGTTCGTTGCAAGGTGTTCCTTGCCGTGGGAGCGGCGCCGCGCCCGTTGCCTTGCGGGGGACGGCTGGCTAAGAGCCGGGCACGAGGCCTCGTGGCGGAGTGGTTACGCAGAGGACTGCAAATCCTTGTACCCCGGTTCAATTCCGGGCGAGGCCTCCAGCCCACCTCCATGCAAGCCGGCCCGGGGCAGGGCGCTTGCCTTTGCAGCGCCCTTCCAACACAAGCGCGTCCGCTCACCGCCCGTGAGGAGCACAGATGCCGGATTTCGCGCAGGCGCGACGCACGATGGTCGAGAGCCAGCTGCGGACCTTCGACGTGACGGACCGGGCCGTTCTCGCGGCGGCGCTCGACGTGCCGCGCGAGCGCTTCATGCCGGCGGGGCACGAGGGGCTCGCTTATGTGGACCGGATCGTGCCGGTGCGAGGTCCGGCCGGGACGACCCGCTTTCTGCTCGCTCCCATGATTCTCGCCCGCCTGATCCAGGCGCTCGATCTCGCCCCGGGGGCGCGCGTCCTCGACGTCGCGGGCGGCACGGGCTACGCGGCCGCCCTGATGGCCGCCATGGGCGCGGAGGTGACGAGCCTCGAGGACGAAGGCTTCCGCCTCCCGGGCGCTGCGTTCCCCGACGGCATCGTCCGGCGGTCCGGGCCTGTCGCGGAAGGCTGCCCCGATCTCGCGCCGTTCGACGCGATCCTGATCAACGGCGCCGTCGAGGAGCGGCCCGCGGGGCTCCTGGCGCAGCTCGCCGATGGCGGACGTCTCGGCTGCCTGCGGCGCGACGGCCGGGCCGGCCGGGCCATGCTGTACGTGCGCACCGCCGGAATCAGCGAGGCCGTGCTTTTCGACGCGCCGTCGCCCGTGCTGCCGGAATTCGCGGCGGAGCCGGCTTTCGTCTTCTGAGGGTGGGTGTCGCCTTTTTGCTCCACGCGCCGGGGAATCGGCGCTGACGCGAGCGCAGCCGTTCCACGTTTACGAGCCCTCGGCTAAGTCTCGTGCCATGGTGTGGCGGATAGGGTCAGAGCGCGCGGTTTGGGCCGCATGCCGGCTCAAGTTCGAAAGATGCGCGTGACAAGGACGACAACCTCCGAGACGCGTCGCTCCCGTGCCGCGGCGTTGACGATCGCCTGGCTGGTCGGCTTGGCCGGCCCGGCCGGGGCCGAGACCATCGATGGCGCCCTTGCGCGCGCCTATCTCGGCAACCCGACCCTCGACGCCCAGCGCGCGAATGTCCGGGCAACGGACGAGAACGTCCCGCGGGCGCTGTCCGGCTACCGGCCGTCCGTCGTCGCCACCGCGAATGCGGGAGCGCTGAACACGAGCGGCAGCATCACGTCGGGGGGAGCCAACCAGCGCTTCAACGAGACGCTGTTTCCCCGCTCCGTCGGGATCCAGGCGACGCAGAATCTGTTTAACGGCTTTCGGACGGACAA
>JAFAPJ010000341.1 GCA_019247255.1 Methylobacteriaceae bacterium
TCGTCGAGCCTGCCTGAAGCTTTACGGCGAGGTCGACGCGAAGCTCGGACGCGCCGTGATCGCCTCCCACCAGGGCGCCAGTCCGTCGATCGCCAGGATCTCGTCCTTGTGCGGGGTCAGGCTCACGTAGAAGAGCGGCGGCGCGAGGTAGAGGTCGGCGAGGCTCACGGCGTCGCCCGCGAGGAAGCGCGACGCACCCTTGATGCGCATGAGCTCGACGAGCACCTGCCGGGAGAGCGCGAGCGCCTTGCCGTGCGCCTCGTCGTTCTTGCCGCCCACGAAATCCGGGAACAGGTGATAGGCCGCGACGCCCCCGACCATGGCGCCGTAGCCGTAGCTGTCGAGGATGCCCGTCACCATGTCCATGCGGGCCGCGTCCTTCGGATCGGCCGGGACCAGCGACGGGCCGGGCAGGATTGCGTTCAGGTAGCGCGCGATCGCGTTCGTCTCGATGACCCGGAAGCCGTCCACCTCGACGACCGGGACCTTGCCGAAGGGGTGGCGCGTGAGATGCTCCGCATGGCGCGTCTCGCCCTTGAGCACGTCGACCGGGACCTGCTCGTAGTCGCCCACGCCCTTCTCGGCGAGGAGCATCCGGATCGTCCTGACATAGGTCGAGCCGCTGAACCCGTAGAGCGTGATCTTGGCCATCGTCGCGTATCCCTGGCTTGTCCGCGGTCCATGTAAAGCGTCCGCGCGACGGGCGCGAGACGTCGACTCCCGGGCTGTCGGGCAACGGCGCCCGATGCGGGCCGGCCCCGACCTCCCCCCGAGCGTCGCCCAGCGATCGTCGTGAACCGGCAGGGCAAGCTCCTTGGTCACGGCCCGGATAAGCCCCGCCCCGATCCCTTCCTCTGGCGCCGGGGGCGGGGAGGGGCCGGGCGGCTCAGGCCGCGGGACGGCGGCGCGTCGCGAGCGTCGTGACGTCCGCTTCCGCGAGGAGCGCCGCAAGGTCGAGCGGGCGCGTGACCATCGCGAGCTCACCCTCCGGCGTGACCGGCCATTTCGCCTCGGGCCGGTCCCAGTACAGCTCGACCCCGTTCCGGTCCGGATCCGACAGGTAGATCGCCTCGGAAACGCCGTGGTCGGACGCTCCCTCGATCGGGATGCCGGCGCTCACAAGACGCCGGACGGCGTCCGCCAGGAGGCTGCGCGTCGGGTAGAGGATCGCGACATGGTAGAGGCCCGTCGCGCCCGGTTCGGGCGGGCCGCCGCCGGCGCTGTCCCAGGTGTTGAGCCCGATGTGGTGGTGGTACCCTCCAGCCGACAGAAAGGCAGCCTGGCGGCCGTAGCGCTGGGTCACCTCGAAGCCGAGCACGTCGCGCCAGAAGCCGAGCGCGCGGTCGAGGTCGGCGACCTTGAGGTGGACGTGCCCGATGCGCACGCCCGGATCGACCGGGCGCGGCGGGGCTTCGCGGGAACGGAGCGTGCCCATGGTGCGTCTCCTCTTCGTTCCGGGTCAGCGCGCCGAGAGCGCGAGGGTGCGGCCGCCCGCTGCGCTGCCGAGCGCGAAGGCGCCGTCGCCCAGCGCCGCCTGGACCAGGAGCGCGACGATCCACAGGAGCGGGAATTCCGCGCCGCCGCCCTGCGCCGTGAAGAAGAAGCCGTTGGCGGCGTGGACGGCGATCAGCGCCCCGAGAAGGATCGGGACGAGCGCCAGCGCGGCCCAGCGGGTCGCGACCCCGAGGATCAGGGCGAGGCCGCCCACGATCTCGGCCGCGATGACCGCGTAGGCGAGCCCCGAAGGCAGGCCGAGGCTGCCGAAATAGGCGGCCGTGCCGGCCGGGGTGAAGACGACGAGCTTGAGCCCCGCATGGGCCAGAAAGAAGCCGCCCAGGGTCACGCGGGAGAGGAGCGCGGCATAGGGCAGGATGCGCTCGGCGCTGGGGGTCGACAGGGTCATGGAGGTTCTCCGATCAGCGGGCGGCCCAGGATGGCCACCCGTGGACGCAGAGATGCACCTCTGATCCGGATGCGATAATCACCGATCCAGCGCGATCAC
>JAFAPJ010000342.1 GCA_019247255.1 Methylobacteriaceae bacterium
TTCCGATCTAGTCGCGCTGGATGGAGCGCGCGCTCTTCCCCTACGCCGTGGTCCTGCAGGTGACGCCCGTCGTCGCCATCGCGCCGCTCATCATCATCTGGGCGGACGATGTCAGGCTCTCGCTTCTCATCTGCGCCTGGATCGTCGCCTTCTTCCCCATCCTGTCGAACACGATCCTCGGGCTGAACTCGGCCGACCACAACCTCGTCGACCTTTTCCACCTCTATCGCGCGAACCGCTGGCAGACGATGCGCTACCTGAGGCTGCCGGCGGCGCTCCCGTACTTTCTCGGCGGCCTCAAGATCTCGGGCGGGCTGGCGCTCATCGGCGCAGTCGTCGCGGAGTTCGTGGCCGGCACGGGCGGCACGGCTTCAGGTCTTGCCTATCGCATCCTCGAATCCGGCTTCCAGCTTCGCATCCCGCGCATGTTCGCGGCCTTGTTCCTCATCTCGGCCTCCGGCATCGTGATCTTCCTCCTGACGAGCTGGGTCGCGCATCTGCTGCTGCATCGCTGGCACGAAAGCGCGCTCAAGCGCGAGAGCTGACGCGATCACCCTGGCCCCGCAGGCGTGGTACCCTTTGCATCCTCGGGTTGCCGGTCTAGAGAACCTGCCGTTTACATCGGCACTCCATGGCACGTGAAGCAGCGTCGGTCCGGAAGCGGATCCGCATCCGGACCGCGCGAGACCTGACCCAGGTCGACGAGCGTTCCCTGGCCAGCGCGATCGCCCAGCGGCTCGAAGCGGACATCCTGCGGGGCGCGCTGCGCCCGGGGGACCGACTCGACGAGCGGGAGCTGTCGGCGGCGCACGGCGTCTCCCGCACCCCGGTTCGCGAGGCCCTGCAACGGCTCGCGGCCGGCGGGATCGCAGTCGCGCGAGGCCGACAGGGGCTGCGGGTCGCACAGCTCACGGTCGAAGACTTCCTCGACGGGCTGACGGTCGCGGCCTCGCTCGAAGCGCTCGCCGCGTCGCAGGCGGCCCGGCGCATCCGGCCCGACCAGGCCGAGAGCTTGAGCCGAGCCGAGGCCGATGGCGCGGCCGCGGCGGAACGTGACGACGTGCCGGCCTTCCTTGAGGCGGATGGGCGCTTTCACGACGCGATCGCGGCCGCGAGCCAGAACGCGCTCCTGCAGGACGAGATCCGGCGCGTCCACCTGCGGATCGGCGCCTACCGGCGGGTCACGGCCTTTCGCCCGGGGCGTCTCCCGCGCTCGGCGCAGGACCACGCCGAGCTCGCGGACGCGATCCGCCGGGGCCTGGCGGCGGAGGCCGCGGCCGTCATGCAGCGGCACGTCTCGCTCCCGGACGAGCGGGTCGCCGACTTCCTCCAGTTCCTGCGCGGATCGCAGGACCGGGTCCTCTTCGCGCCCTCCGAATGAGCGGCCGCGAGCCCGTCCGATCAGCCGCCCGGCGCGACAACCGACTCGTCCGCGGCCCGGGCAGCTTGCCGGCACGGGATCACCGCAAAGGCCGAGACCCGGCGCCAGGGGGCCGCGAGGTCGGCATGAACCGAGTCGAACGGGTGCGGCGGCGTCCAGACCGTGAAGCTCGTTCCGGCCGGGATGACTAAGCTGTCGCCGAGCGGGGCGACGATGGCGGCGGGCGCGTCGGGGGCCGCGCAGAACCGCGCCAGCTGCTCGCGCGACGGTGAGAGAACCTCGACCCGGTCGTCGCGCTGCCAGAGGCGCCGCTCGCGCTCGGTCACAAGACCGGCTTCGCGGGCGCGGGCCATTCGCCGCTCCCACGCGACCGCGAGCGGTCGCGAGAATACCATGCCGGCGCCTTGGCTGTAGCTGACCCAATCCGCCCGCCCCGCGAGAAACCAGGCGAGCTGCCCTTGCCCGATCCAGAGGATCGGCTCGGGCCCGGGCGGGAGCAGCGCCTGCAGGGCCGATTGCGGGCGACCCTGCTCGGCGTCCCGCAGGCTCGCCGTGCGCCCGTCGGCGATTCGAAGCGCGAGGACGGCCAGAACGAGCGCCGCCCCGAGAGCCGGGAGGGCCGGCGGACAAGGGGCTCCCCGGATCAACCAGGCGAGCAGGACAGCGCCGAGCGCCACCGGGAGCAGCGGCGTCGCCCAGAGCAGATCCAGGTTGAACGCCATCCCTTCGGGCTTCGCCGCGGCGTAGATGGCGATGGCGCGGACGATCGTGGAGGCCGCGATGAGGGCGACC
>JAFAPJ010000351.1 GCA_019247255.1 Methylobacteriaceae bacterium
AAGATGGGGGATGCGGGCGGGCGAGATGGAGCTTCTTGCGAGGGAGGCGGAGGACGGCGTTCAGCGCGTGTTCCGAGGCCGGTTCGACTTCAGCTTGGGGCGGGCGCGCCTGAAGATCTTCCTCCTTATCATCGTGGCGCTCGCGCCGGTGGTGATGCTGCGCGCCTACGACCTTCTTCTGTCGCGCGATACCGCCCTCACCCTCGCGCAGGAACGTGCGCAAACGCTGGCGCTCGACGCGGCTGCCGCCCAGGGCGATGTCGTCGAGCGCACGTCCGCGGCGCTCGGCACGATCGCGGCCGTGCCTTTCGCGGTCGAGGCCGATGCGGGCTCCTGCCCAGGCCTGCTGCGAAGCGTCGCCGAGCGCAGCCCATGGGCGTTCGGTTTCCTGGTCTTGCGGCCGGACGGATCGGTGGGCTGCTCCGGCGGCCTCGCGGACGGCGCCTGGCCCGAATCCGCGACCCGGTCCGTCGCGGCGGCCGCGCTCGGCCGGCGCTTCATGGTCGCGACCCGGCCGACGCGCGTCGGCGATCCGGGCCGTCCGGCCGTGGCGGTCGCCCGTGCGGTGCGAACCCCGACCGGGGACCCCCGCGCGGTCATCGTCGCCCTCGTGGACCTGGCCTGGGCGGACAAGCTCCTCGCGCGCAACGTCCGGGAGGCGCCGACCTCGGTCACCGTGATCTCGGCGGACGGGATCGTGCTCGCCCGCTGGCCCGACCGTGATCGGCTCGTCGGCCAGGACCTGAGCGGTCGGGCGGAGGTCCGGGCCTTGTTCCGCCAGCAGGAGGGTCGCGGGACGGCAGGCGCCGAGATCGCGACGGACGAGATCGGGGCCTTCGCGACCGTGCCGATCTCCGGATCCAAGGTGGTGGTCGGCATCGACAAGGCCCGGGTGCTCGCGGCCGCCAACGCGGAGCTCGGGCGCAGCCTCCTCGGCCTCGCGGCGATCGTCGGCGTCGCCGCCCTGCTGGCTTGGCTCGGGGCCGAAGTCCTGATCCTGCACTGGCTCAACCGCCTGGTGGAGGGAGCGCGCTCGCTCGGGCACGGCGATTTCAGCCATCGTATCAACCTGCCGGCCGCGGCCGGGGAGCTCGCCACGGTCGGGGCCGCGCTCGATCAAGCAGCGGCCCAGCTCGGCGAGCGGGATGCGGCGCTCCGGCAGGCGGAGGCGGAGCTGCGTCGACGCAAGGCCAAGTATCGCCTGCTCGCCGACCATTCGAGCGACGTCATCATCTCCAAGCGCGGGGTGGACGGGCCACGGGACTACGTCTCGCCGACGGTCCGCATGATGCTGGGCTACGAGGTCGAGGAGTTCACGCACCTGCCGATGGACGCCGTCGTCCATCCGGACGACCGGCCGGCTCTCGATGCGTGCTACGCCGCGCTCGGGCCCGACCGGCCCATCAGCTCCTGCGTCCATCGAGCGCGCCACAAGGACGGGCGGTGGATCTGGTGCGAGATCGCGCTGCGGCGCGTCGACGGCGACCCGCCGCATTTCATCGGCGCGATCCGCGACGTGACCGAGCGCCAGGTCCAGGCTCTCGACCTCGACGAGGCGCGCCGCGAAGCCGAGGCGGCCCGTCGCGCGGCCGAGGAGGCGAGCCAGGCCAAGGGCGAGCTTGTGGCCTCGATCTCGCACGAGATCCGCACGCCGCTCAACGCCATCATCGGCTACGCGGACATGCTGCTCGCCGACCCGGCGCTGCCCTCCACGGCGCGCCGCGGCCTGGAGCGCATCCAGACCGCCGGGGCCGCGCTCCTCATGGTGGCGAACGACGTCCTCGATTACTCGGAAGGCGAGGCGGGTCGGACCGAGCTCCATCCGCGCCCCTTCGAGCTTGCCGCGCTCGTGGCGGACGCCGTCTCGATCATGCGCGGCGCCGCCTCCCGCAAGGGCCTCGCCCTCTCCGCGACGATCGCGTCCGACGTGCCGGCCTTCGTGATCGGAGACCGGGATCGCCTCCAGCAGGTCCTGCTCAACCTCCTCAACAACGGCGTCAAGTTCACGCCTGCCGGGTCGGTCCGCCTCCTCGTCGGCGGCGAGCTGGACCAGGACGGCCGGGCCCGCCTGCGCTTCGTGGTCGAGGACACCGGCATCGGGATCTCGGACGAGAAGCTCCCGCGGCTCTTCCAGCGGTTCTCGCAGGGCGACGACTCGATCCGGCGCGAATTCGGTGGCAGCG
This sequence comes from Methylobacteriaceae bacterium, assembly GCA_019247255.1. Lineage (GTDB taxonomy): Bacteria > Pseudomonadota > Alphaproteobacteria > Rhizobiales > Beijerinckiaceae > Enterovirga. The sequence goes on from JAFAPJ010000351.1 coordinate 2,184, forward strand.
GGCTCGGGCTCGCCATCTCGAAGAGCCTCGTCGAGCTCATGGGCGGCACGATCGCGGTCGAGAGCGAGCCGGGGCGAGGCTCCGCCTTCTCCTTCGAGCTCGTCCTACCGGTCGCGGACGGCGACGATCGGGTCGGACCGGGCGAGGCCGCCTCGGCACCGGCCGGCCCGCCGGCGCGGGTGCTCCTCGCCGAGGACCTCGACATCAATCAGGAGATCGTCTGCGCGGCGCTGGAGGCGGCTGGTCACCAGGTCACCATCGTGTCGAACGGGGCGGAGGCCGTCAGCGCCTGCGAGGCCGAGCGTTTCGACCTCGTGCTCATGGACGTCGAGATGCCGGGAACCGACGGGGTCACGGCGACGCGACTCCTCCGGGCTCGCGAGGGCGGGCGCGAGCGGGTGCCGATCATCGCGCTCACGGCCGACGTCCGGCCGGACTGTCTCGCCGAGCTCATGGCCGCGGGAGCGGACGGCCATCTCGCCAAGCCCTTCCGGCGCGCGCAGCTTCGCGCGGTCGTCGCGCGTTGGTCGCGGGCAGGTTGCGCCGACGCGAACCACGGTCGCGCGCCGACGCTGGACGACCGGGCGCTCACCACGCTCGCCGACCTGGTCGGGGGGGCCAAGCTCGCGAACCTTCTCGACCGGCTCGCCGGTCAGCTCGCCGATCGCCTGAGCGACGCCATGCTGGCCTCGGGGCAGCGGGACGAGCTCGCGGCCGCGGCCCACACGCTCGTCTCGGGCGCGGGCATGCTCGGCTTCGCGGACTTGGCGCAGCGCTGCGCCGATCTCGAGGCCGCGTGCCGCACCGGCGCGGACATCGCCGGCGAGCTCGCGCGGCTGCGCGAGGCGCGGGCGCGCGCGCTCAATGCCATCGCGGACCGGCGCGCGGCCGCCTGATCAGGCGGCCCGCGCGATCGGCGTGAGCTTGTCCGACATCGCCCGGAGCGCGGCCACGACCTCGCGCGGATCGCAGGGCTTGCGCAGGAAGACGCTGTTGGCCGCCTGAGCGAGGGACGGCGCGGCATCGGCCGTGACGTAGAGGACCGGACGGAGCGGATGCGTCAGGTGGAATTCCGCGCCCACGATCCAGCCGTCGACGACGCCGGGCAGCCGAATATCCGTCACGAGCCAGTCCACACGCCCGCTCGGCCGCGCCATGAGGGCGAGCGCGGCTTCCCCGCTCTCGGCGCTCAGGACCGCATACCCCGCGCTCGCGAACGCCATCTCGAACAGCTCGCGCGTGATCGGATCGTCCTCGACGAGCAACACCGTAACGTCTTCGCTTGCCACCGGGGTGCCTCCTGTTGCCCTGCAGGTTAGCGCCTGTCCGTTAGCGAGTTCGCTCCACGAAGCTCGGATGGATGCCGGCAATTCGACCGACGATCATCGGTCCGGTTGGGCGAGCGCACGACCTCGAGCTCTTCCCCACGGTCCGGACCTGCGTCGGACCGTCCCGCCCTTGCGTCGCTCACGCAGCTTCGCGGCAGGTTCAAACCGGCCGGAGAACCCTCTAAGGACGGCCGCGATGCCCGCCCCTGACGACACCACCCATTTCGGCTTCGGCACCGTCCCGCTCGGCGAGAAGCAGGGGCGGGTCGACGAGGTGTTCCGCTCCGTCGCGCGCCGCTACGACGTCATGAACGACCTGATGTCGGGCGGGCTGCACCGGCTCTGGAAATCGGCGCTCGTGTCGATGGTCCGACCGTCCCGCACCCGCGCCGCCCATCACCTCGACGTGGCGGGCGGGACGGGTGATGTCGCGTTCCGGATCGCAGCGGCCGGCGGACCGCTGACCCGCGTGACGGTCGCGGACATCAATGCCGACATGCTGACGGTCGGGCGCGAGCGCGCGGCGGCCCGCGGCGAGGTCCGGGTCGACTTCCAGGAGGCGAACGCGGAGGAGCTGCCTTTCGCCGCCGCGGCTTTCGACGGCTACACGATCGCCTTCGGGATCCGGAACGTGCCGCGCATCGAGCGGGCGCTGGCCGAGGCGC
>JAFAPJ010000002.1 GCA_019247255.1 Methylobacteriaceae bacterium
GGCGAAATCCGCGAGCCCGACCTGCCGCAAGGCGGTCGCGACCCGCTCGCGGCGCTCGGCCCGGGAAATGCCCGCGATCTCGAGACCGTAGGCGACGTTCGCCTCGACGGTGCGCCAGGGAAAGATCGTATCCCGCTGGAAGACGTAGCCCACCTCCGGCCGCACCTCGCCGAAGGTCGTCTGGCGGCCGTCGATCAGGATCTCGCCGCCCGAGCGCGGGATGAGCCCGGCCACCATGTTGAGGATCGTCGACTTCCCGCAGCCCGACGGGCCGAGGAGGGCGACGAACTCGCCGCGACGGATCTCGAAGCTGACGCGGTCGACCGCCATGACCCCGGTGCCGCCGCCGGTGCCGAAGCTCTTCTCCAAGGCGCTGACCTGGATGCGGACGTCCGGCCCCGCGACGGCTTCCGCCCGAGGTGCGTCGACGACCAGGGACAAGGCGGCCATCTCAGCCGGCCCTCTTCGAAGCGGCCTCCACGAACCGCATGTCGACCACGTCCTCGTAGGGCGTCGGCGGAATGTCGGTCCCGGGCCGGTACCAAGCCTCGCCGCCCCGGGCGAAATCGTCCCGGCTGATGAAGCCGTCGTAGGCCGACCAGGTCTGCTTGTCGAAGAGGAGCTCGGCGCGCACGGCCGCCTCGTCGAAGCCCGCATAATGCTTGGGCCCGACGAGCGCGACGATCTCGTCGTCGGCCGCGTTGCGTATCCATGCCATCGTGCGCACCAGGCCGTTGACGAAGCGCTGGGTGAGGTCCGCCTTCTCGGCGAGGGTCTCCTCGAGAGCGTAGATCGCGACCACCGGGATCGCGCCGCCGAAGTCGCGCTGCCACACGCCCGGCGCCCTGACGTCGTAGATGACGCGCCCGAAGCCGTTGCGCTCCATCTCGATCTGCCAGGAGGGCGGGCAGACGAGCACGTCGAACTGCTTCGATTTCAGGCCGGCGAGCGCGGTCGAGGTGCCCCCGGACGCGACCCAGGTCACGTTGCGGTCGAGCTTGCGACGCTGGAATAGCAGCGTGGAGAACATCCAGGTGCCGGAGCCGAGCGCGGTCACGCCGACCACCGGCTTGCCTTCGTTCGGGCGCTTCCAGGCCGCCAGCGCCTCGAGCGACGTGACGCCGCTCTCGAAGAGATCCTGGCGGATGCAATGGTTCGCGTAGGAGGCCACCACTTCCGTGCAGAGGATCATCTTGGCCTTCTTGCCCCGGTTCGTGAGCTGGAGCGGGTGGCTCGCATCCCCGTGGGCGAACATCGCCTGGCCGGCGGCGAGGTTCTGCCGCGCCCGGGCGCCGGCATCGGTCGCCACCACCTTCAGCTCGATGCCCTCCTGGCGCAGGAAGCCCTTCTCCATGGCGGCGACCGCCAGCCCGTAGACAGGCGTTGCCGGCCCGTACGTGATCGTCACCGTCTCGGCCGCGTTCGCGCTGCGGATGAAGGCGGGCGCGAACAGGGCCCCCGCGGTGCCTGCGATCATCGCGCGACGATGGATCATGTCTCTCGCTCCCTCCTGCGGGCCGGCTTCCTTTCGGATCGCGGCCGCACCGCCCGTGCCCGGGTCGTCGTGTCTCGCCCGCTCAGGCGGCCTGCGGCCGCCCGGCCTCGTCCGCCCCCCGTCCAACCGCCCCGGCTTCGACGAGACGGTCGATCTCCTCAGGCTCGAAGCCCAGCTCGCGCAGGACCGCATCCGTGTCGCGCCCGGCCGCTGCCGGCGGGTCGAGCCGCTTCGGAAGGCGGTGGCCCGCGAGCGTCACCGGCAGGGCCGGGATGCGCGTCGGGCGCCCGTCCGGCAGGACGATGTCGAGCAAGCCTCCGGAGGCGTTGAGATGGGCGTCCTCGAAGAGCTCGCCGGGCCCGCGCACCGGCGCGAAGGGCAGCCCGAGCCGCTCGAAGGTCGCCGCGAGCTCGGCTGGCGAGCGCGCCTTCAGAAGCGTCGCGATCTCCGGCAGGAGCCAGGGCCGCGCGGCCACGCGGTCGGCCGACGTCGCCAGGCGCGGATCGTCCAGCCATTCGGGCCGGGCGAAGGATCGGCAGAAATCGCGCCAATGTTCCTCCCCGACGATGGAGACGAACATCTGCGAGCCGTCCTGCATCTCAAAAAGGTCGTAGACCGGCCAGGGGGCGTCCTTGACCGACCAGGGCTGGACCGGCCTCCCGGTCACGGCCTGGAACATCATGGCCTGGCCCATCAGGAAGACGTTGTTCTCGAACAGCGCGCTCTGGATGTGCTGGCCCCGGCCGGTCCGCTCCCGCGCGGCGAGCGCGGCCTGGATCGCGATCACGCCGAACATCCCGCCCATGATGTCGTTCACGGACGCGCCGGCCCGCATGGGCTTGCCGGGCGGACCCGTCATGTAGGCGAGGCCGCCCATCATCTGCACGACCTCGTCGAGCGCCGTACGCTTCTCGTAGGGGCCGGGCAGGAAGCCCTTCAGCGAGCAGTAGATCAGCCGGGGGAGAACGGGTGCGAGCGTCGCATAATCGAGCCCGAACCGCGCCATGAGGCCGGGCCGAAAATTCTCGATCAGCACGTCGCTGGCGCCGACCAGCCGGCGGGCGACCGTCTGACCCTCGGGCGTCGTGGTGTCCAGCGCGACGCTGCGCTTGTTCCGGCTGAAGGTCGCGAAGAAGCCGGCCGCGAGGCCGCCGAGCCGCCGCGTGCGATCGCCGGCGAGCGGCTCGACCTTCACGACGTCCGCCCCGAGATCGGCGAGGATCATCCCGCAGGACGGCCCCATCACCATCTGGCAGAACTCGACGACCCGGATGCCCGCTAAGGGAAGCTCGGACGCGTCGACCGGAGAGGGCGCGATCATGCGGCGCGTCTCAAGGCTCTCGGAATCCCGGCCTCGTGGAGGTGGCCGGTGAGATGCTCGGCCGGGATCGCGGCAGCCAGGATCGCCCGGGTCGCGAGAAGCCGGTCGAGGTCGATCCCGGTCGACAGCCCGAGCTCCTCCAGCATGAAGACGAGGTCCTCGGTCACGACGTTCCCGCGCGCGCCGGGCGCGAACGGGCAACCGCCGAGCCCGGACACGGAGGCGTCGAAGGTGCGGATGCCGGCTTCGAGCCCGGCATAGACGTTGGCGAGGCCGAGCCCGAGCGTATCATGCAGGTGAAGGCGAAGCGGCATCGCGGGTCCGAGGTCTGCCCGCACGCCCGCCACGATCGCCTTCACGAGCGGGGGATTGCCGTAGCCGACCGTGTCCGCGAGGCCGATCTCGTCGGCGCCCGCTTTCGCCAGGGCGATCGCCAGATCCCGGACGGCGCGCTCCGGGACGCGGCCCGAGATGGAGCAGCCGAAAGCCGTCGCGATCGCCCCCACGAGGTGGATGCGCTCGCCGGAGGCGTCGATCCGCTTCCGCAGCGCCCGAAAGGCCGCGACCTGCTCCTCGACGGTCCGCCGCACGTTGGCCTGGTTGTGGGCCTCGCTGGCCGAGACCACGAAGAACAGGTTCTTGACGCCCGCAGCCAGCGCCCGCTCGGCGCCCTTCTCGTTGGGCACCAGCGCGCCGATCCGTACCCCCGTGTGCCGGAGAGCATGCGCGAAGACGGCCTCCGCGTCCCCGAACTGCGGGACCACCTTGGCGGGCACGAACGAGCCGGCGTCGATCTCCGGCACGCCCGCCGCAACCAACGCGTCGATCAGGGCGAGCTTCGTCTCGGTCGAGACGATGATGGGCAGGTTCTGCAGCCCGTCCCGGGGCCCAACCTCGCAGATGCGAACGTCACGACCGTTCACCCTCACGCCTCCCGTCCACATCGTTGTCTTTTGTGCCTACAAATGACAGTGTACCTCTTCCGCGGGCAGGTCAAGGGCTGATCCGGGAGCGGGCCGATCGAGGAGCGATGGGGTGGGATCGAGCGCCGAACGCATCCAGCAACTGACCGGGCGCATCATCGAGGCGGTCCGGCAGGACGGCCTCGAACCCGGCTCGCGCCTTCCCGAGAGCAGGCTTGCAGAGCGTCTCGGCGTGTCCCGGGGGCCGATCCGGGCCGGGCTGCGGCGGCTCGAACAAGTCGGCCTCGCACGGCAGAAGCCGGGCTGGGGTTATGTGCTGGTCCGGCCTCTCGAGGACGACGCGGCGCGCCAGCTGCTCGACGAGGCTTCGACGTCCGAGAGCCGCTACATGCAGATCGCCGGCGATCGGCTGGACGGCCTCTTGCAAGACGTCGTCAGCGAAGGCGAGCTGATGCGGCGCTACGGGCTGACGCGGCCGGAACTGGGCCGGCTCCTCGACCGGATCGCGTCGGAGGGCTGGATCGCGCGTCAACCAGGCTACGGCTGGCGCTTCGCGGCCTCTCTGTCCGATCCGGACGGCTACGCGCAGACGATCCGGCTGCGCCTGATGATCGAGCCCGCGGGGCTGCTGGAACCCGGCTTTGCGCTCGATCCGGTCGCGGCCGCGGCGGTGCGCCGCCAGCAGGAACGCGTCCTCGCCGGCGATAGCCGCGCCACGCCGGCTGAGATGTTCCGCTTCGGTTGCGATTTCCACGAGACCCTGGCGCGGGCCTCCGGCAACCCCTTCCTGGTCGACGCGCTCCAGCGGCTGAACACGGTGCGGAGGCTCTTCGTCTACCGATCGCTCCTGCCCGATCGGGTCACGATCCGTCGGCAATCGGCGGAGCATCTCGCATTGCTGTCGCTCCTCGAGGCGGGGAAGCGGCAGGACGCGGCGGCCTTGATGGTCGCTCACCTGGAAGACGCGGCGAGCACCCGGCCGTCATCCCGCGCGACCCGACGCTGACCGATCGGACGGGCAGCATGGGCCCGGTGGGCGCGCCGCGGCAGGTCGGCCGCTAACGGGGGGCGCGGAGGACAGCGTCGCGTGCCTTCACCGTCGCGCCGCGGGGCGGACCGTGCGCTCGAGCCGCCGGCACCCTATCTCGCGAGGAATGATCCACGCGACCCCTGAGCCGAGCGCCCGAACCAAGCTCGGGCGCGTGCGGCGGGCCATGACCGCCCGGGTCGGCACCCTCCGTCACCTGCCGGCTCTCTTCCGTCTCGCCTGGGAGGCGAGCCCTGGGCTGACGACCGCCAGCATCGTCCTGAGGCTCGTGCGGGCGGGTCTCCCCGCGCTGATGCTCTACGTCGCCAAGCTCGTCATCGACGCCGTCGTGGCCGGGCGGGCCGACGGCGGCTTGGGCGGAGCGACGGATTGGCCGTCAGACCCGCGGTTTCGGCACGTGGCGTCGCTGGTCGCGGTCGAGTTCGGCCTCGCGATCGCGTCCGACCTCCTCGGCCGTGCGACCGCTCTCGTGGACGGCGTCCTGGCGGAGCTGACCTCGAACGCCACGACGCTCAGGCTCATGGCTCATGCCGCGATCCTCGACCTCGAGCAGTTCGAGGACGCCGCCGTCCAGGATAAGCTGGAGCGAGCGCGACGGCAGGTCGCCTGGCGCTCGAACCTGATCGGACAGCTCCTGGGCCAGGGGCAGGACCTCGTGACCGCCGTCACGCTCGCGGTCGCGATCGTGGCCTTCTCGCCGTGGCTCGTCGTGCTCCTGGTGCTCGCGCTGATTCCGGCCTTCCTGAACGAGCTCGCCTTCAACCGTCGCGGCTACCGGCTCGCCTACGCGCGCTCGCCCGAGCGACGCGAGACGGATTACCTGCGCTATCTCGGCGCCGGCCCGGAGAGCGCCAAGGAGGTCAAGCTCTTCGGGCTGAACGCCTTCTTGTCGGAGCGCTTCCGGCTGCTCGCGGACCGGATGGTCGGGGAGAACACCCGCCTGGCGACGCAGCGGGCCGCGTTCGGCGGCGCCTTCGCCAGCCTCGGCACGCTCGCCTATTATGCGACCTATCTCGTCATCGTTCTCCGCGCGGTCGCGGGGGAACTCTCGCTCGGCGACCTCACTTTTCTCGCCGGCGCCTTCCTGAGGCTGCGCGGGCTCGTCGAAGGGCTGCTGCTCGGCGCCTCCCAGCTCTCGGGGCAGACGCAATATCTCGACGACCTCTTCTCGTTCTTCGAGGTCCGGCCCCGCATCCTCGCGCCCGCGCGGCCGGCGCCCCTGCCGCGACCTTTGCGGGAGGGCTTCGTCTTCGACGATGTCGGCTACCGCTACCTCGGCCAGGAGCGCTGGGCCGTCCGGCATCTCTCCCTCGCGATCGCGGCCGGAGAGGTGGTGGCGCTCGTCGGCGAGAACGGGGCCGGCAAGACGACGATCGTCAAGCTCCTCGCGCGCCTCTACGATCCGACGGAGGGTCGCATCCTGCTCGATGGTCGCGATCTGCGGGATTACGGCCTCGACGAGCTGCGTTCGCGGATCGGCGTCATCTTCCAGGATTTCGTGCGGTTCGATTTCACGGCGGGAGAGAACATCGCGGTCGGGCGCATCTCCGCCCGGGAGGATGCGAAGCGGATCGGCGAGGCGGCGTCCCGCGCCTTGGCGGACGGCGTGGTGGCGAAGCTCCCGGCCGGTTACGGCCAACGGCTTGGCCGACGGTTCGAGGACGGCGTCGACCTCTCCGGGGGCGAATGGCAGAAGCTCGCGATCGCGCGCGCCTACATGCGCGACGCCGAGGTGCTGATCCTTGACGAGCCCACCGCTGCCCTCGACGCCCGCGCGGAAGCCGAGGTGTTCGAGCGCTTCGGCGACCTCGCGGCCGGCCGCACCGCTATCCTGATCTCGCACCGCTTCTCGACCGTCCGCCGGGCTGACCGCATCCTCGTCCTGGCCGACGGCCGCGTCCGGGAGGAGGGCTCACATGCCGAGCTTGTCGAGGCGGGCGGCCGCTATGCCAGCCTGTTCGAGCTGCAAGCCTCCGGGTATCGGTAGCTCGACTCTCGAGCGAGCCCCGAGGCCGTCGGGCACCTCGCCCCCCAGATCGAGACCGGCTTCAAGCTCACCACCTGAGATGACAGCCCCCGAGGCCGGTCCACCCCCGGGGCAGGCCCCAGCCCTCGTTCGGCGAGCGCTCTGCGGGGATCGGCCCGACCTGCTTCGGGTCGGGACGCCAACGACGATAGCCGAGTC
>JAFAPJ010000600.1 GCA_019247255.1 Methylobacteriaceae bacterium
CCACGTTCCCTATCGGGGCGGTGCGGGCGCCATGACGGATCTGCTCGGCGGGCGATTGTCGCTGATGATCGAGGTGATGCCGAACGCCTATCCGCAGGTGCAGGACAGGAAGCTCCGCGCGCTCGCCGTGACGACGGCCGCACGCACCCGCGCGGCGCCCGAGATCCCGACCTTCGCGGAGGCCGGCGTCGCCGGCATGGAGCTCGTCGCCTGGGACGCTCTCTTCGCGCCGGCCGGCACCGCCCCGGCGATCGTCGCGGCGCTGAACGGCGCGATCCGGAAGGCTCTGGGCGAGCCCGCGATGAGCGACGCCCTTCTAGCGCGGGGCGCCGAGGCAGTTCCGAGCACGCCCGAGGCGCTGCGCGATTTCGTAGTGAGCGAGGGCGAGAAATGGGCCGCGATCGTCAAGGCCTCCGGCGCGCAGGTCGATTAGGCGAGCGGGCCTCGCGCCTTGAGGTGATCCTCGGTCGTGCGGGGCAGGGGACGCTCGGGGAGGTGCGGGTCGAAGCCGTCCTCGACGACCGCGCCGACCCGGCAATCCTCGCAAAGGGCCAGAACGGCGAGACGTGCTTCCGCCTGCGGCCCAGCGAACATCCAGTGCCTGTCCCGCAGCGTCGCCTGAACCCGCTCGATCGCCGAGCGCGTCCCGAAAGGCTTGCCGCAGCGCGTGCACGGGAAGGGCTCCTCGCTCTTCACGACCTGCCGGCCCGCCTCCCAGGCCGGGATGTCCAGCCGCGGGGCGAGCGAGATCACATCCTCCGGGCAGGTCGCGGCGCAGAGCCCGCATTGCACGCACAGGCTCTCATCGAAGGCGAGGAGCGGCCGGTCGGGATCGTCCGACAGAGCATGGGTCGGACAGGCGCCGACGCAGGACAGGCACAGCGTGCACCCGCCCGTATCGATCGCGAGCCCGCCGAAGGGAGCGCCCGCCGCGAGCGGGACGCTGCCGGCCGGCGTCGGCGCCGCACGGTGAAGCTCCCGGAACGCGACCTCGAGGAGACCGCGCTTCCCGCTGGAGACCAGGAAGCTCGCCGGGCGCTCCGTCGCTTGCCCGCGAGGCGCGGCCGCGAGGGCGTGGGCAAGCGCGTCGGGATCGTCCGTCTCGACGAGCGACACGAGGCCGTCGCCGTAGCCGTACGCGGCGAGCACTGCGTTCGCGAGGTCGAGGTGCCGGCGGGTCGACGCGAGATCGTGCTTGGGCTGCGCCCGCGTGAGGAGCGCCGCGCCCGCCGCGCCGTAGGCGAAGAGCGCGGCGATGATCTCGGGGCCGATCTGGGTGACCTCGTTGACCTGGACGGGCAGGACGTGGGCCGGAAGCCCGTCGCCGAAACGGGCGAGCGCGTCGATCAGCGCCGCGCCATGATCCCCGTCGTGGAGGAGGAGGACCGCGTCCCTGCCGCCCGCCGCCCGGTAGGTCTGCAGAAGCGTGCGCAGCCGTCGGACGAGCGCATCCGCCGGCGGAAGGGCGTAGGAGGCCGCGCCCGTCGGGCAGGCGGCCGCACAGCTGCCGCAACCGGCGCAGACCTGCGGATCGATGGCCACATGGTCGCCGGCCGGGGCGATCGCGCCCGTCGGACAGAGGTCGAGACATCGGGTGCAGCCCGTGATCCGCGACCGGGAATGGGCGCAGAGCCCCGCCTCGAAGGCGATGAAGCGCGGCTTGTCGAAGGTGCCGACGAGATGGGCGGCCTCCCCGATCAGGCGCTCGACGGCCACGGGGTCGCGCGGATCCGCCCGCAGGTAGCCGCCGCGCAGCTCGTGGGCCGGAAACAGCGGCGTGCCGCCGGAGAGGTCGATCACGAGATCGCAGGTGGATTGCGCGCCGTCCCGGGCCGCCCCGAAGACCAGGCATGAACGCGACGAAGGGGCGGGCAGGGCGTAATCGTCGATGCGCAGCTGGAAGGCGCCGAGATGCCCGCGTGCGCCGACGATCGTGCCCTTGAGCACCGGGAACTCGGTCGCCCGTGGCGGCGCGATCTCACCCGGCCGGGTCAGGAGCACCGTAATGTCGAGGTGGTCCGCGAGGCGTCGCGCGGCCTCGATCGCGACCTCGTCGCGGCCGTAGACGAGCGCCACGCCCTCGCTTTCGAGCGCGACGGTCGAGACCGGCGGCATCGGCTCGGCCGCGGCCGCGAGAAGCGCCGCCATCTTCGGCCCGGCGCCCGCTCCTTCGACCGACCAGCCGGCCGCCTCGCGGATATTCGCGAAGGCGACACGGTCCGCCCCGCCCGCCTCCTCGGCGACCTCCGTGAAGAGCGGCGCTTCCTGGGTGCAGGAGACGGTGAGCGGCTGCCCCGTCGCGAGCGCAGCGCGAAACCGGTCGAGCTCGCGCCGGCAGAGCTGCTCGGCCTCCTGCACCTCGCCGCCGCAGCCCCGCCGAATCGCCCCGCCGTCCAGCGGAACCGTGCCCTCGCAGGAACAGGCCAGGATGGTGCGCGGGGCGGTTGGCACGGAAGGCGGGTCTCGACGAAGGTGCGGGGCGACGTCGCCTCGCATCGGGGAGCGTCGTCCTATACTGGAACCGGTCCAGAGTTCATTCGACCATTCGGCGCAGGCCCTTGCCGTCACTGACCCTGTTCGACGCCCTCCTCGCGCCGGCCCCGATCTCGCTCCCGCCGGGCTTCGCCGGCTTTGCGGCCGAGCCGGGGCGCGGCGCGTTCGATTGCGCGCGACGGGTCGCCGACCGGGAAGGAGCGGGCACCTTCGTGCTGGCCGAGCCCGGGCCGGTTCTCGACATGGCGGTCGTGCTCGAGCCCGCGGAGGCGCTCCGTTCGGCCCGGCGGGCTCTCCATCTCGGCGCGGTGGCCCTCGTCGAGGCGGTCGGCTCTCACGCTCCGCCGGAGATCCCGGTCACGATCGCCTGGCCGGATACGCTCGTGTTCAACGGGGCGCGGCTCGGCGGCGTGCGGCTCGGCTGGCCGGACGAGGCGGACCCGGCTCACGTCCCGGACTGGCTCGTGCT
>JAFAPJ010000467.1 GCA_019247255.1 Methylobacteriaceae bacterium
CGCGAAAAGGGGCTAGCCCTTCGCCATCGGGTAATTCGCCTCGGCGACGGCGGCCGTCTCCGGATAGATCGTCACGAACTTCTCGCCCGTCCATTGCAGGAGGACCGGGTTCGCGAAGGTGTTCTGCCCGGTCTCGTCGAACTTGACCCGCGTCCAGGGCATGATCGTCTGCTCGCCCGGGATGTCGATCGCGGCGAGGGCGTCGCGGATCTTCGCGCCGTCCGCCGCCTTGGCGCGGTCGATCGCCTCCGCGAGCACGATCATCGCCATGAACTCGCGCGACGACAGATCGCTGAAGTCCTTGCCCGAGCGCGCCTTGTACATCTCGTTCACCTTGCCGACCATCGGCCTCTTGGCTGCGAGGTCGAGCGAGAAGGATCCGCGCGTCATGCAGCCGACGATCTGCTGGCCGACGGCGTCGTAGAGCGCCTTCTCGGAGAAGCCGGCGTCCTGGGCGAGGATGGCGTTCGGCTTGTAGCCGAGCTCAGCCATTGTCTTCACGAGCAGGATGCCGTCCGTCGTATAGCTCGAGGGCAGGAGGACGTCGGCGTTGCCGGCCTTGAGCTGCTGCACCTCGGCGGTCAGCGAAGGCGCGTTCGCCCGGTACTTCACGTCGGCGACGACCTTGTATCCGCGCTCGCCGGCGAGCTTGCGCTGCACGGTCGCGGAATCGGTCCCGAAGATCGTGTCCTCGGCGAAGATCGCGAGCGTCTCGACCTTCTGGCCCTTCTTCTTGAGCGCGTCGAGGAAGTCGAACATCGCGCCCGAGAACATCTCGTCCTGGGCGCCCGGCCGGAAGATGAACTTGAGGCCGCGCTTCGTCAGGCTTGGCGCCGAGTTGTCCGACGCGAGGTAAGGGACGGCGTAGCGCTCGCAGGTCTGGCTGATCGTGGCCGCGACCGCGCTCTGGTACGAGCCGATGATCGCCGGCACCTTGTCCTGGGTGATGAGGCGCTCGGCCTCGGCGCGGCCCTTCTGCGGGTCGGATTAGTGGTCGGCCGCGACGATCTTCAGCTTCGCGCCGCCAAGGCCCGGCAGACCCGAGCCCTTCGCGAGCGACAGGTCGAGATCGGGATGCGGATTGTTGATGACGTCGAGCGCGGTCTCGATCGCGTGGCGGGCGTCGACGCCCACCTGGGCGCCGGACCCCGAGAACGGGAAGCAGATGCCGATCGTGACCTCGCCCCCGCCCTGGGCGGCGGCCCGGTTGATGGGCATCGCGGCCGCAGCGGCAGCGGCTCCGGTCGCGAGGGCTTGGCGTCGGTTCATCATCGGTTCGGTCCCCTTCGAGGTTGGGCGTCGCGCCGGGCGACGCTCACAGAATGGCGTAGTCGCGGTTCCGGCGATCCGTCACGAGCATGTAGCCGGGCGCGTGCGTGATCGCGAAGGGCACGCGCGCCGCCGCGATCGCGGCCTGGGGGGTCACCCCGCAGGCCCAGAACACGGGCAGCTCGTCCGCCGCGACCGGGACGGCGGCGCCGTAATCGGGCCGAGCAAGGTCCACGATGCCGATCGCGTCGGGATGCCCGAGATGCACGGGCGCGCCGTGGACAGCCGGGTAGCGCGAGGTGATCTGGACGGCCCGGATCGCGTCCGCCGGACGCAGCGGGCGCATGGAGACGACGAGCGGGCCGTGGAAGCGGCCGGCCGGCTCGGTTGCGATCGTCGTGCGGTACATGGCGACGTTCTCCCCGCAAGCGACATGCCGGAGCGGAATGCCGTCGGCGAGGAGCGCCTCCTCGAAGGTGAAGGAGCAGCCGATCACGAACGAGACGAGGTCGTCCCCCCAGAGGTGGCCGACGGAGACCGGCTCTTCCGCGAGCTCTCCGTCGCGCCACACGCGGTAGCGCGGCAGGTCGGTGCGGATGTCGAGATCGGCTCCGAGCGCGGGCAAAGTCGGGTCGCCTGGCTCCGACACGGCGAGGAGCGGGCAAGGCTTCGGATTGCGCTGGCAGAAACGGAGGAACTCGTCCGCGGCCTCGCGCGGGAGGATCACGAGGTTGCCCTGGACGTAGCCGGGCGCGATCCCCGACGTGTGCTCGACGAAGCGGCCCGATCGCGCCGCGAGGCGCACAGCCTGCCCGTCATGGAAGAAGCGTTCGGGGGGGCGTTTCAGCGGGATCGTGGCAGGCATGCCGGCCGGCTCCTCGTCGTCTCAACGTCATAGAAGCACCGACCTTCGATGCCGGGAAATCTTCATTTTGGATGGCTCGCGATAACTTGGCCTTATCGCGAGGCTCCGGATGCCTTCTGGTCGTCCCGGGCGACCTCGCAGGCGAGCCGCGCGAGCGCTTCGACGGGCGAGCGATCCGGCGCGGCGGCGAGGCAGCACGTATAAACAAGCTCCGGCAGGGTCGCGGCCGAGCGGATGACCCGGAGGTCGCCGCGGGCGAGCTCGTCCTCGACGACGACGGGCGGGATGACGCTGACGCCGATCCCGTCAAGCGTCATGCGCACGATCGTGGACAGGGAGGAGTTGCTGTAGATGCGCGGGCTCAGTCCCGCGCCGGCCAGGAGCTCGCGCAGCGCGAGGTAGGGCCGCGTCGTCTTCGGGTAGGTGATGATCGGGACGCCATCGAGCCGCTCGAAGCCGACCGGCTCCGGGCCGAGATCGATGCCGGGCCCTGCCACGAAGGCGAGCGGGTAGCGGCAGAGGTCGTGGTTGACGACCCGCGGGTCGCTGACGGGCCCGAGCAGGAAGGCGAGGTCGATCCCGTGCTCGACGAGCGCGTCGCGCAGGTTCGGCGAGACGTCGACCTCGATGTCGAGCGTGACCTTGGGGAAGGCCGCGTGGACGCGCTCGATGTAGCGCGACAGCCACGTGTGGACGATCGTCTCCGAGACGCCGAGCCGGACGACGCCGCTCATGGCCG
>JAFAPJ010000458.1 GCA_019247255.1 Methylobacteriaceae bacterium
GCGCCCGAGCAGGTCCCGGTTCGTGACGCGCTCGCGCGCTTGAAGCCCGTTCTCGAGAACCCGTCCGTCCTGAAGGTCGGGCACGACCTCAAGCCCGATTGGCTGGTCCTCAAGCGTCACGGCATCGCGATGACGCCCGTCGAGGACACGATGCTGCTCTCCTACGCGCTCGACGTGGGCCGCACGGGGCTCGCGCCGCACGGCCTCGCCGAGGTCGCGCGCGCCTATCTCGGCCACGAGCCGATGCCGGCCGACGAGCTCACGGGTCGCGGCAAGAAGGCGATCCCCTATGCCGAGCTGCCGCTCGAGCGTGCGACCCCGCAGGCGGCCGAGAACCCGGACATCGCGATCCGGCTGCAGCGGCTCCTGAAGCCGCGCCTCGCGCCCGAGCGCAAGACGACGCTCTACGAGACCCTCGAACGGCCGATGGTCGCCACGCTCGCCCGCATGGAGGAGCGGGGCGTCAAGGTCGATCCGCAGATTCTCGCCGGCTTGTCGCGCGATTTCGCCCAGATCGTCGCCCGGGTCGAGGACGAGTGTTACGCGATCGCCGGCGAGCGCTTCACGCTCGGCTCCCCGAAGCAGATCGCCGACATCCTGTTCGGCAAGTTCGGCCTCGCCGGCGCCCGCAAGACCGCGACCGGCCAATGGTCGACGGGTGCGCGGCTCCTGGAGGACCTCGCCGAGACGTCCGAGCATCCGCTGCCGCGCAAGATCCTCGAATGGCGGCAATTCACCCGACTGAAAGGCTACACGGACGAGCTGCCGAACTACATCAACCGTGAGACGGGACGCATCCACACCTCCTACTCGCTCGCCTCGACGACGACCGGCCGCCTCTCCTCGACCGAGCCGAACCTGCAGAACATCCCGATCCGGACGGAGGAGGGCCGCAAAATCCGCACGGCCTTCATCCCGGAGCCGGGCCGGAGGCTCATCTCGGCCGACTATTCCCAGATCGAGCTGCGGCTGCTGGCGCATATCGCGGACATCCCGCAGCTCAAGGACGCCTTCGCGCGCGGAGTCGACATCCACGCGACGACCGCCTCCGAGATGTTCGACGTGCCGGTCGAGGGCATGCCCTCCGAGGTGCGCCGGCGCGCGAAGGCGATCAATTTCGGCATCGTCTACGGCATCTCGGCCTTCGGGCTCGCCAACCAGCTCGGCATCCCGCAGGTCGAGGCCCGCGACTACATCAAGCGCTACTTCGAGCGCTTCCCGGGCATCCGGACCTACATGGACGACACCAAGCGCTTCTGCCGCGAAACGGGCTACGTCCGCACGCTCTTCGGCCGGGCCTGCCATTACCCGGACATCTCGGCCTCGAACCCGTCCCTGCGGGCCGCGGTCGAGCGCCAAGCGATCAACGCGCCGATCCAGGGCTCGGCCGCCGACATCATCCGGCGCGCCATGGTCCGCATGGATCGGGCGCTCGCGGACGCGAAGCTCTCCGCCCGCATGCTCCTCCAGGTGCATGACGAGCTCGTCTTCGAATGCCCGGAGGAGGAGGTCGCCGCGACGCTTCCGGTCGTCCAGCGCGTGATGGAGGAGGCCCCGCATCCCGCCGTGCAGCTCTCGGTCCCGCTGGCCGTCGAGGCCCGCGCCGGCCCGAACTGGGACGCCGCGCATTGAGGAGAGCTGGCCGTCTCCTGATCGGGCTTGAGGCGGCCTGCTCGTCCCCAACCGTGGCACGAACGTGATTGTGACGCTTCGCCGACGATGCTAGGAGCGCGCCGCCGGGCCTCTCCCGCCCTCGTGTCGCGTCAAGGTCTTGGATGAAGCTCGTCGCGGGGAACTCGAACCGGCCGCTCGCGGAAGATATTGCGGAATACCTGAGGGTGCCGCTGGCGCGGGCGCAGGTCCGGCGCTTCGCCGACATGGAGATCTTCGTCGAGATCGGCGAGAACGTCCGGGGCGAGGACGTCTACGTCCTTCAGTCGACGTCCTTCCCGACGAACGACCACCTGATGGAGCTCCTTATCATCGCGGATGCCTTGCGACGCGCCTCGGCGCGTCGCATCACGGCGGTGATCCCGTATTTCGGATATGCCCGGCAGGATCGGAAGCCCTCGGCCCGCACGCCCATTTCGGCGAAGCTCGTCGCGAACCTCATCGTGCATTCGGGCTTCGACCGCGTGCTCACGCTCGACCTCCATGCCGGGCAGATCCAGGGCTTCTTCGACATCCCGACGGACAACCTCTTCGCCGCGCCTGTGATGGTTCGCGACGTGCGCGACCGGTTGAGCGACACCCCGAAGGTCGTGGTCTCGCCCGATGTCGGCGGCGTCGTCCGGGCGAGGGCGCTCGCCAAGCGCATCGACGCGCCGCTCGCGATCGTCGACAAGCGCCGGGAGCGTCCGGGCGAGTCGGAGGTGATGAACATCATCGGCGACGTCGCGGGCCTCTCCTGCATCCTGGTCGACGACATCGTCGATTCGGGCGGGACGCTCTGCAACGCCGCCGAGGCTCTGCTCGCCCAGGGCGCGCGCGAGGTCTACGCCTACATCACGCATGGCGTGCTCTCCGGCGGCGCCGTCTCGCGCATCGCGAATTCCAAGCTGAAGGAACTCGTCATCACGGATTCGATCTGCCCGACCGAAGCCGTGAAGGTCGCCCGCAACATGCGGGTCATCTCGATCGCGCCGCTCATGGGCGAAGCGATCGGCCGGACGGCCTCCGAGGCGAGCGTGTCGAGCCTCTTCGACTGAGCCGCCGGCCGGCCCTCAATCCATCCAGCCGCGCGCGCCCACCGGATCGACGAGCGCGTGGTGGCGGTTCGCGGCCGCATGCGCGAAGCCGAGCGTGACCGCGCGGCGGCGCGCCGGCGCCAGGCGGTGCTCCGGCGGCTCGCGCACGAGCGAGGCCCCGTACCCGTCCGCGAGGACAAGGCCCGCCTCTTCCGGCAGGATCTCGACCGGGAAATCGGCCGGCACCGCGAACAGGAACGCGTCGCAGAAGGCCGCGTAATCCGGCCATTTC
>JAFAPJ010000484.1 GCA_019247255.1 Methylobacteriaceae bacterium
GGAAGGCAATCCCGAGATCAAGGCGAAGCTGCGCCAGCTGCGCAGCCAGCGTCTGCGCAAGCGGATGATGGCGGCCGTCCCGTCCGCGACGGTCGTGGTCGCGAACCCGACCCACTACGCGGTCGCGCTCAAATACGAGAAAGGCATGTCGGCGCCCATCTGCGTCGCCAAGGGCGTCGACGCGCTGGCGCTGCGCATCCGCGAGGTCGCCGAGGCGCACGGCGTATCGGTGGTCGAGAATCCGCCGCTCGCCCGCGCGCTCCACGCGACGGTCGAGATCGACGCGGAGATCCCGGTCGAGCATTACAAGGCAGTCGCCGAGGTGATCGGCTTCGTCTTGCGGCTCAAGCGCCGCGCATCGTAACCCGGCGGCTCGGGGAGATATCGCCAGCATGGCACAGGCGAGCGAGGGCGCGGCCGGCGCGATCGATCGGTCCGAGCGGCCGGGCCATCTCGGCCTGCTGTTGACGCTCGCGGCCGTCCTGGTCGCGGCTTTCGCGGCGGTGACGTTGGTGCCGAACGAGCAGGCCCAGGCCGTCATCATGACGCTCCTGGCCTTCCTGGCGATGGCGGGCGTCTTCTTCGTCTTCGCGATCGCGGTCGGGGCCGTGCGCTTCACGAGCCGCGGCGGCCGCGACGATCTCACGAAAGCGATCGTCGACACCGCGGCCGACGGGGTCGTGGTGGTCGATGAGAACGGGCGGCCGATCTACGCCAATCCACGCTATCTCGCCCTGACCGGCACGCGGAATGCCGCGGAGCTGCGACCCGTCGATCGGCTCTTCGCCGGCGGGCCCGAGGTCGGCGAAGCCATCTACCGGCTCGCCCAGGCCGCGCGCGAAGGTCGCCCGGCCGTGGAAGAGGTGCGCCTCTCGCCCGCGCTGGGCGGCCCGGCGCGCAGCTTCGGCTGGTATCGCCTGACCGTCCGGACCCTCATCCGAGGCGGCCGGCCCGTGACGGTCTGGAGCATCGGAGACGTCACCCACGACCGCGAGCGGCAGGAAAACGTCTTCCAGGAGCTGCAGCACGCGATCGACTACCTCGACCACGCGCCGGCCGGGTTCTTCTCCGTCGATGGCGACGGCCAGATCGTCTACATGAACGCGACGCTCGCGAACTGGCTCGACCACGACCTCGCCAAGGTCGGGTCGGGCGGGCTGCGCCTGCCGGACGTCATGACGGCCCCGGCCGTCACCATGCTGTCCGCGGTCGCGGCGCGGCCAGGCGACGTCAAGACCGAGACGGTGGACCTCGACCTGCGCCGGCGCCAGGGGCAGCCCCTGCCGGTGCGCGTCTACCATCGGGTCTCGACCGGGCCGGACGGTCGGCCAGGCCCGTCGCGCACCCTGGTCCTCAACCGTTCGCCTGGCCTCGACGTCGCGGAAGGCCAGCGGGCCGCGGAGGTGCGCTTCGCGCGCCTGTTCAACTCGACCCCGCTCGCCATCGCGAGCCTCGACCGCTCGCGCCGAGCCGTGCGCTCCAACCCCTCCTTCCTCAAGCTTTTCGGGACGCGCGCTTCGACGACGTCCGGCGCGGGCGCGCCGCTCGCGGAGCTCGTGGCGGCGTCCGACCGCGCGCGCTTCGAGGCCGGCCTCGCCGATGCGGCGGCCGGCCGGGCCGACATCGCGCCGCTCGACATCGCGCTGGCGGAAGGCGGGCGCCAGGCCCGCGTCTGGCTGTCGCCCGTGAGCGACGCGGACGCGACGGACGGCGCTTCCGGCGAGAGCGTCATCCTCTACGCGCTGGACACGACCGAGCAGCGCCAGCTGGAGCAGCAATTCGCCCAGGCGCAGAAGATGCAGGCGATCGGGCAGCTCGCCGGCGGCGTCGCTCACGATTTCAACAACGTCCTCCAGGCAATCATCGGCTATTCGGACCTGCTGCTCGCGAGCCACCGGCCGACGGACCCGTCCTTCCAGGACATCATGCAGATCAAGCAGAACGCGAACCGGGCCGCGAGCCTGGTGCGCCAGCTGCTTGCCTTCTCGCGCCGGCAGACGCTGCGGCCCGAGACGGTCCGGCTCGGCGAAACTCTGTCCGACCTGTCGCTTCTCCTGAAGCGGCTCCTCGGCGAGCGCGTCCAGCTCGACCTGCGCCAGGGTCGCGATCTCTGGTTCGTCAAGGCGGACGTGAACCAGCTCGAGCAGGTCATCATCAACCTCGCGGTGAACGCGCGCGACGCCATGCCGGACGGCGGCACGGTCGCGATCACGACCGCGAACGTCGACGAGACGGAGGCGCGGCGCCTCGAGCTGCCCGGCATGCCGGCCGGGGATTACGTGCGCATCTCGGTCGCAGATACCGGAACCGGCATCCCGCCCGAGCTTCTCGACAAGATCTTCGAGCCGTTCTTCACCACGAAGGAGCTCGGCAAGGGCACGGGACTCGGTCTCTCGACCGTGTTCGGCATCGTCAAGCAATCGGGCGGGTTCATCTACGTCGATTCGACGCCG
>JAFAPJ010000579.1 GCA_019247255.1 Methylobacteriaceae bacterium
ACGAGACACCACCGAGCGGCTGGACGCAGGACGAGGACGTCCTCGACACCTGGTTCTCGTCTGCGCTGTGGCCGTTCTCGACCATGGGCTGGCCGGACGCGACGCCTGAGCTCGCGCGGTTCTATCCGACGAACGCGCTCGTGACCGGCTTCGACATCATCTTCTTCTGGGTCGCCCGGATGATGATGATGGCGCTCTACTGCACCGACCGGGTGCCGTTCGAGACCGTCTACATCCACGCCCTCGTCCGCGACGAGCGCGGCGCCAAGATGTCGAAGTCGAAGGGCAACGTCATCGACCCGCTCGAGCTCATCGAGCGCTTCGGAGCGGACGCCCTCCGGTTCGCGCTGGCCGCCATGGCCGCCCAGGGCCGCGACATCAAGCTCTCGCTCGCCCGCGTCGAGGGCTACCGCAACTTCGCGACCAAGATCTGGAACGCGGCGCGCTTCGCGGAGATGAACGGCTGCGTGCGGGACGCGAGCTTCGCGCCTCCCGAAGCTCCGCTCACGCTCAATCGCTGGCTCCTCGGCGAATGCGCCCGCGCGGTGGCGGAGGTGACGACCGCGATCGAGGAGTATCGCTTCAACGACGCGGCCGGCGCCGCCTACCGCTTCACCTGGAACACGTTCTGCGATTGGCATCTCGAGCTTGCGAAGCCGATCCTGCAAGGGCCGGACGGGGCCGCCAAGGACGAGACCCGGGCGGCGACCGCCTACGTGTTCGAGACGATCCTCAAACTGCTGCACCCCTTCATGCCGTTCCTGACGGAGGAGCTTTGGTCGGTGCGGACGGACGATGCGCTCGCGAGCTCGATGTCGCAGGCGCTGCATGCGGGCGACGACCCCGGAGGCGGGCAGCCGGAACCGGCTCCGCCGGGCGGACGCGCGGCCGAACTCCTCGCGCTTTCGGCCTGGCCGACCGATCTCGACCTGGCCGACTTGGACGCCGAAGCCGAGATCGGCTGGGTGATCGACCTCGTGTCGGAGGTCCGCTCCGTGCGCTCCGAGCTGAACGTGCCGGCTGGCGCGCAGGTGCCCCTCGTGCTCCTCTCGCCCTCGGACGACACGCAGGCGCGGCTTTCGCGCTGGGGCGACACGGTCTCGCGTCTGGCCCGGCTTGCCGGCATTTCGGTCGCCCCGGCGCCGCCGCCGCGCTCGGTGCAGATCGTGGTGCGCGGGGAGGCGGCGGTGCTGCCGCTCGAAGGAGTGATCGACCTCGCGGCAGAGAGCGCGCGCCTCGACAAGGAACGCGGCAAGCTCGTCGGGGAGATCGCGAAAATCGACGCCAAGCTCGGCAACCCGGACTTCACCGCACGAGCGCCGGAGGAGGTCGTGGAGGAGCAGCGCGAGCGCCGAGCGGAGGCGGAAGCCCGTCTCGCCCGCATCGATGAGGCGCTGGCGCGGCTACGGGGACACGTGGCATGAGCGCGCTCGTCACGGTCGGGTCCGTCCGCTTCGGCAACGCCCTGCCGCTCGCGCTGATCGCGGGGCCCTGTCAGATGGAGAGCCGGGCCCACGCCCTCGAGACGGCCGCGGCCGTCAAGGAGGCGGCGGACCGGCATGGCATCGCCCTCGTCTACAAGTCGTCCTTCGACAAGGCGAACCGCACCTCGGGGACGAGCGCGCGGGGCATCGGGCTCGAGGCGGCGCTGCCGATCTTCGCGGAGATCCGGGAGAGCCTCGGCCTGCCCGTCACGACCGACGTCCACGCGGCCGAGCAATGCGCGACGGTGGCCGAGGGCGTCGACATCCTGCAGATCCCGGCCTTCCTGTGCCGGCAGACGGACCTCCTCCTTGCGGCCGCCGCGACCGGCCGGGCGGTGAACGTGAAGAAGGGGCAGTTCCTGGCGCCCTGGGACATGGCGAACGTCGCCGCCAAGATCACCGGCGCCGGCAACCCGAACGTCATCGTGACGGAGCGGGGCGCCTCCTTCGGCTACAACACGCTCGTCTCGGACATGCGCTCGCTCCCGATCATGGCCGAGACGACCGGCGCGCCCGTGGTCTTCGACGCCACGCATTCCGCCCAGCAGCCCGGCGGCAAGGGGACGAGCTCGGGCGGCGAGCGTCGCTTCGTGCCGGTTCTCGCCCGGGCCGCGGTCGCCGTGGGAGTCGCGGGGGTGTTCATCGAAACGCATCCCGATCCGGACCGGGCGCCGTCGGACGGCCCGAACATGATCGCCCTGAGGGATCTGCCGGAGCTGCTTGCCGAGCTCGTCGCCTTCGACCGCCTCGCGAAGGCTCGCCAGCCCGCGTGAGCGCGAGCGAGCCCCAGGTCGCGGCGCGGGACGAAGCGGCCCGGATCGTCGCCGTGCTCTCGTTCTGCGGCTTCGCCTCGACCTTCGCCATGAGGTTCGTCGACCCGATGGTCGGCGTCATCGCGCGGGACACGGGCCGTGACCCGCACGACGTCGCGCTCCTGGCGAGCGCCTTCGCGCTGCCCTACGCCCTCGTGCAGCCCGTGCTCGGCCCGGTCGGCGACGCCCTCGGCAAGGTCCGAGTGATCAAGGTCTGCCTCGTTTGTCTCGCGGTTGCCCTGCTTCTCGGAGCTCTCAGCCGCGATCTCGAGGTGCTGCTCGCCTTGCGGGTCCTGTCCGGGATGGCGGCCGGCGGCGTGATCCCGCTCGTGCTGGCGACGATCGGCGATCGCGTTCCGATCGCGGAGCGTCAGGTCGCGATCAGCCGGTTCCTCCTGTTCTGGATCTCCGGCCAGCTCATCGGCGGGTCGCTGTCGGGCGTGCTCACGGCCGCCATCGGCTGGCGCGGCGTGTTCCTCCTTGCGGCCCTTCTCGGCGCGGTGGCGGCGGCCGCGGCCGTGGCCGGCCTGTCGACCCGCGGCGTCGCGGCCGGCCGGTTCAGCCCCTCCGTCGCGTTCCGGCGCTATGCCGGCATCGTGGCGATGCCGCGCGCCCGCGCGCTCTTCGCCTTCGTGTTCGTGGAGGGAGCGCTCGTGTTCGGCATCCAGCCCTATCTGGCGCCGCTCCTCGAAGACCGCGGCGCAGGGGGCTCCGCCGAGGCCGGGCTCATCATCGCGAGCTTCGCGGCGGGCGGCATCCTCTACACGCTCGCGGTGCGCGGCCTCCTGCGCCTGCTCGGCATCCGGCGCATGCTGATCGCGGCGGGGCTTCTCGGCGCAGGTGCTTTCAGCATCGTCTCGGGCGAACCCGCCTGGCCCGTTCAGGCCGGCGCCTTCCTGGCGCTCGGCGCCGCCTTCTACATGCTGCACAACTCCTTCCAGACCCAAGTGACGGAGCTCACGGCCGAGGCCCGTGGGTCGGCCGTGTCGCTACACGCGTTCAGCTATTTCGTCGGCCAGGCGCTCGGCCCACCCCTCATCGGCTTCGGCATCCTCATGGCCGGGGCGCCGATCACCCTCGTGCTCTGCGCGGCCGGCCTTCTGACGCTGGGTCTCGTCGCCGCCTCCGTGATCGGCCGCAATCAGCCGCGGCCCCTGTAGGGCGCGACGCCCTGGTCCGGCAGCCAGAGGTCCGCGGGCGGAGCGCCCGTCTGCCAGAACACGTCGATCGGGATGCCGCCCCGCGGATACCAATACCCGCCGATGCGCAGCCAGCGCGGCTCGAGCAGAGCCGCGAGCCGCTTCCCGATCGCGACCGTGCAATCCTCATGGAAGGCACCATGGTTGCGGAAGCTGCCGAGATAAAGCTTCAGCGACTTTGATTCGACGAGCCACGGCCCCGGCACGTAATCAATGACGAGCGTCGCGAAATCGGGCTGCCCCGTCACGGGGCAGATCGATGTGAACTCGGGCGCCGTGAACCTTGCCAGGTAATCGGTATCGGCGTGGGGGTTCGGCACGCGGTCGAGGACCGCCTCGTCCGGCGAGGCTGGCAGAGGCGTCGATTGGCCGAGCTGCAGGCTGCTCAAAGGCATAATCCGGTTTAGATGGGAAGGTGACGCGGAGCGCCCGCCATGGGTGGCCTCCTTTGCCATGGCCCCCCTCGGGCTGATAGAGCCGGTGCACGCCGTCGCCGCGACGGGCGGCCGCCACCCCGTCAGCCGAGAGACGTCTCCGGAGAGCCTGGTTGTATTTCGCGGTCCAGGAATTCGGTGATCAGCTCGAGTTCTGGCTCGTTCCCGACAACCCGAGCTCCGAGGCCAGGGTGATCGTCAGCGCGGAAGGCGGCCGCAAGCGCTACGTCTTCGGCTGGAACCGGGAGCGCCCCGACGTTCGCGACGCGCGTCTTCACGCGACGGGTCTCTGCGGCTTCAGCATCAATCCGGAGGTCATGCCCGAGATCGGGACCGGGCAGCCGCTCGAGCTCTACGAGCACGATTCCAACCTGCTCGTGTACCGCAAGCCGCCCCCTGACGTCGTCGAGCGCAGGATCCTGCACG
>JAFAPJ010000651.1 GCA_019247255.1 Methylobacteriaceae bacterium
ATGATCAACCGCCTGAACGATCCCACCGACGGCCGCATCTTCTTCGAGCGCACCGAGGTCACCGCGCTCAAGGGCCGCGAGCTGCGCCACTGGCGGGCGCGCTGCGCCATGATCTTCCAGCAGTTCAACCTGGCCGGCCGGCTCGACGTGCTGACCAACGTCATGATGGGCCGCGCCTTCCACGCGCCGCTGTGGCGGGCGCTGCTCAAGCTCTGGACCGACGAGGAGAAGGCGATGGGTCTCTCCGCGCTCGAGGGTCTCGACATCGCGCGGCTCTCGGGCCAGCGCGCCGACACCTTGTCGGGCGGCCAGCAGCAGCGTGTGGCGATCGCCCGAGCCCTGATCCAGGAGCCCGAGATGATCCTGGCCGACGAGCCGATCGCCTCGCTCGACCCGCGCAACACCCAGGTGGTGATGGACGCGCTGCTGCACATCAACAAGCACTTCGGCATCACCGTGGTCTGCAACCTGCACAGTCTCGACCTCGCCCGCCAGTACTGCGACCGGCTAGTCGGCATGGCGGCGGGCCGCGTCGTGTTCGACGGCGCGCCCGAGGCGCTCACGGACGACGTCGCCCGCGAGCTCTACGGTCTCGAGGCCGGCGAGGTGATGGCGGCGCCGCGTCAGCCGGCCGGGGTACCCGCCTACGTCTCCACCGCCATGCCGGCGACGGCCTGATCCGACATCGTTGTCCCGTCGTGGGGGCTCCCCGCGACCTCTTTGCAAGGAGACCGCCCATGTTGCACCGTCGCGCGCTCATCGGCGCCGCCGTCGCGAGCTTCGCGCTCGCGGGCGCCGCCCAGGCCCAGAGCTGGAAGGGCAAGTATCCGGAGCTCACCTTCGCGGTCATCCCGGCCGAGAACGCCTCGGGCACCGTCGACCGCTTCACGCCCATCGCCGAGTACCTGTCGAAGGAGATTGGCGTTCCGGTGAAGCTCAGGGTCGTCAACGATTACGCGGCGGTGATCGAGGGCCAGCGCGCCGGCAACATCCATATCGGGTTCTACGGCCCGGCCTCGTTCTCCCGCGCCGTCATCACGGGCGTGAAGACCGAGCCGCTCGTCAACCAGCGCCACGACACCGGCGTCAACGGCTATTACTCGGTCATCTACGTGCGGGCCGACAGCCCCTACAAGTCCATCGACGACCTGAAGGGCAAGAACCTCGCCCTCGTCGACCCGAACTCGACCTCCGGGAACCAGGCGCCCCGCTTCTTCCTCAAGAAGGCCGGCTACGACGTCGACAAGTTCTTCGGCAAGACCTTCTTCGCCGGCAGCCACGAGAACGCCGTCCTGGCGCTGGCCCAGGGCACCGCCGACGCGGCCGCCAACTTCTGGAACTCGGAAAACGACTCCAACCTGACCCGGATGATCACGAAGGGCCTCGTGAAGTCCGCCGATGGCAAGACGCTCGCCAAGGACGACTTCCGGATCGTGTTCAAGTCGGACTTCCTGCCCGAGGGCCCCTTCGCGGTCCTCGCCTCGCTGCCGGACGACCTGAAGGCGGCGATCCAGACCGCGCTGCTCGAGGCGCCCAAGAAGGACAAGCCCGCGTTCGACAAGCTGTCGGACGGCAAGGACCAGGAATTCGTGAGGACCTCGCTCAAGGACTATCAGCCGATCATCGAGATGATCCGGGCGAACGACGAGGAGCGCAAGCGCTCCTGACGGCGCTCGGTGGGAGAGGTCGGCCCGGCCTCTCCCACCGCCCCGAGCCGCCATGCCGACCGCCGTCCCGACCCTGCCGAAGGGGCAGGCCCATGCGTTGCTCGCCGGCTACCGCCAGGCGACCGGCGCGAAGCGAATCCAGCTCGCGCTCGGAGCGGGCGTCGCGGCGATCCTCCTCGCCGCGTCCGGCTGGATGGCGGAGGTCCGGCCCGGGACGTTCATCGACAATCTCGGGAACTTCACGAGCTACCTGTCGGCGATCACGCCGACGCTGCGCGTCGAGACGCTCGGTCCCGACATCGCCTCCTGGTATTGGGGGTGGCGCAAGTGGCTCGGGCTCCTCGCCGAGACCGTGCTGATCGCCTATCTCGGAACCTTCGCGGGCGCGATCGGCGCCTTCCTGCTCTGCTTCCTGGCCTCGGCCAACCTCGTGCGCTCGAAGGCCGTTCGGTTCGCGGCGCGGCGCACGCTCGAGTTCTGCCGGACGGTCCCGGAGATCGTCTTCGCGCTGATCTTCGTCATCGCGTTCGGGCTCGGCCCGATCGTGGGCGTGCTGGCGCTCGCCATCCACACGGTCGGCGCGCTCGGCAAGCTATTCTCCGAGATCGTCGAGAACATCGACATGAAGCCGGTCGAGGGCCTGACCGCGAGCGGCGCCTCCTTCCCGGAAACGGTCCGGTTCGCGGTCGTCCCGCAGGTCCTCGCGTCCTTCGCGTCCTATGCGCTCCTGCGCTTCGAGATCAACGTGCGCAGCGCGGGCGTGATGGGCTTCGTCGGCGCGGGCGGGATCGGGATGGAGTTCCTGGTCGCGATCCGCAACTTCTACTACTCGGACGTGAGCGCCATCCTGCTGCTTCTCGTCGTCACCGTCGCGACGATCGACCTCGGGACCGAGTGGCTGCGCGGCAAGCTCGGCGCGCTGGAGAGCCAGGGGTGAGCGCGGCGCCGCGTCGGCCGAACCTCCGGGACGACGCGCTCGCGCGCCTTCCCGACCTCAAGGCGCGCTACCCCGCCGTCTTCCAGGCGAACCTGCGCCGCCGCGCCAAGACGATCGCGGTCGCGGGCGTTCTCGCCGGCCTCGCGATCTTCGCCCTGATCGACCTCGACTTCTCGCCGGTCCGGATCCTGAACGGGCTCGGACGCCTTGTGCAGTTCACCGGCATGATGCTGCCGCCGGAGACGGGTGGCCGGTTCTGGCTGTATCTCGAGGCGCTCGGCCAGACGCTCGCCATCGCCTTCCTGGGCACCACGACCGCGGCGCTTCTCGCCTTCCCGGTCGCGTTCCTGGCCGCCCGGAACGTGGTCCGAAACCCGTTCGTCCATTTCAGCGTCCGGCGATCGTTCGACGTCATTCGCGCGGTCGACGCGCTGATCTGGGCGCTGATCTGGATCAACGTCGTCGGGCTCGGCCCCTTCGCGGGAGCGCTTGCGATCGCCTGCGCGGATTTCGGAGCCTTCGGGAAGCTGTTCTCCGAGGCCCTCGAGGCGACCGACCGGCGCTCGATCGAGGGGATCAATTCCGTGGGCGGGACCGGCCTGCACCAGGTCCGGTTCGGGCTCGTGCCGCAGGTGCTGCCGGTTTTCGCGAGCCAGGTCCTCTATTTCATCG
>JAFAPJ010000098.1 GCA_019247255.1 Methylobacteriaceae bacterium
GGCTGTTGCTGAGGTGCTGGTTCTGACCGAGGCCGACGTCGCGGCGCTCGTTCGGCCGGCCGAGGCCGTGGCGCTCGCCGCCGAGGCCTACCGCCTCGCGGCCGGCCGCGCGGGCGCGACGCTGCGCGGGACGCTCGTCGCGGACGACCCGCGGCGAGGCTGCCTCGTCCTCGCCGGAAGCGCCGAGCCGGGCTCGCTCACGGTGAAGAGCAATGTCCATGCGTATCCGGACGGGCCGGAGGCGCCGCGGCGCTGGGGCAGCCTCCTGACGCTCTGGGACTGGCGCGCGGCGCGCCCGCGGGCGCTGCTCTCCGCCGAGCTCTTCAACGAGCACAGGACGGCGGCGGGCTTCGCGGCCGCGATCGATCTGCTGGCGGAGCCGGAGCCCGAAGCAGCCGCGCTGTTCGGCGCGGGCAAGAGTGCGCCGCTCGCGGCCGTGTATCTCCGAACGGTCCGTCCCTCGCTCGCCCGCCTCCACCTCCTGGGCCGCTCGCCCGAGCGCGTCGCGGCGCTCGCCCGCCGCCTCGCGGGGGAGGAGGCGCTTGCCGGGACCGAGCTCGTCGCGACCTCGACGCCGGCCGAGGCCGTCGCCGACAGCGCGGTCGTCGTGACGGTGACGACGTCCGACATCCCCGTCTTCCCGGGCCGGGCCGCCCGGCCCGGGAGCTGCGTCGTGCTCGGCGGCGCGAACCGCCCGACGGCGCGCGAGGCGGACGACGACCTGGTCCGTCGCGCCGACATCGTCTTCGATTCCCGCGCAGGCGCCTTCGAGAAGGCGGGCGACCTCGCCTTGGCGCGCGCCTCCGGCGCGCTCGACGAGTGTCGCATCCGGGGCGAGATCGGGACCTTCGCAGCCGCCCCACCGCTCAGCCCGGGCGCGGACCTCCGGATCTTCAAGTCGATGGGCCTCGCCCTCCAGGACACGCTGCTGGCCGAAGCGCTCGTCGGGGCCGCCGAGGCGCGAGGGCTCGGCACGCGCCTCGACCTCGCCGGCGCTCGCGTGGCGAAGCCGTCATGAGCGAGACGAACCTCCTCCTGATCCGGGGCGCCACGATCCTCGCGGGCCACGATGCGGCCGGCACGGTCGAGGGCGACATCCTGATCCGCGGCCGCGAGATCGCGGCGGTCGGGACGGTGCCGCCGCTGCCGCCGGGCGCCGCGCTGCGCGAGATCGACGGCCGCGGACGCCTCGCCGCGCCCGGGCTCGTCAACGCGCACATGCATTCGCAATCCGCCACGATGGCGGGGTTCGGCGACGCGCTGAGCCACCCGGCCTTCATGTGGCTGACGCAGGCGCATACCGCGCGCCGCACCCCGGAGGAGACGCGGCTCGCCGTGCTGCTCGCGGCGATCCAGGCGATCACCACGGGGACGACAGCGCTCATCGACCACTTCCCCGGCCAGCGCTTCGCGACCGCCGACGTCGACGCGGCCCTCGCGGCCTGGGAGGAATCGGGCCTTCGCGTCGCGCTCGGGCTGCGCTTCTTCGACGGCCTCTTCGCGGACATCCAGGCGAACGGCGCCGGGCTGCCCGCGGACGTCGCGGCGCTCGCGACGGGTGCGGGGCTGCTCGCGCCTCACCCGCTCGCCGAGCTCAAGGAGCAGATGCCCGACCTCGTCGCCCGCTGGCACAAGCGGGGCGGCCGGCTGCAGGTCTTCCCGGCGCCCTCGAACCCGGACCGCTGCAGCGACGAGGCCCTGCTGTTCTGCGCCGAGCTCGCCGAGCGCCACGACCTCGGCATCCACACGCATCTTCTCGAAACACGCGCCCAGGCCCGTATCGCGCGCGAGCGCTACGGCACGAGCACGCTCGTGCATCTGGAGGCGCTCGGCATCTTGTCGGAGCGCTGGTCCTGCGCGCACGCGATCTGGCTCGAGGACGACGACATCGCGCTCATGGCCGAGCGCCGGGCCATCGCGGTCCACAACCCCGAGAGCAATGCCCGGATCGGCGCCGGGCGCATGCGCACGCCGGAGATGCAGGCGGCCGGAATCCCGATCGCGCTCGGCACCGACGGGCCGGGCGCGAACGACAACCTCGTGATGCAGGAGGCGATGCGCGCGACCGCGCTCGCCCATCGCGCGGATCTGCCCGACCGGCGGGACTGGGTCACGGCGCGCGACGCGCTCCGGATGGCGACGGCGGGCGGCGCGGGGGCGCTCCGGCTCGGCGGCCGGCTCGGCCGGATCGCGCCGGGCCAGCTCGCCGACCTCACGCTCTACCGGCTCGACGCCCCCTGGTGGCGGCCGCTCAACGACGCGGCGGCCCAGCTCGTCTTCGCCGAAACCGGGGCGGCGGTCACGACCGTGATCGTCGACGGCCGGGTCGTGCTCGACGAGGGCGTGATTACGACCTTCGACGCCCCTGGCGTGCTCGGCGAGATAGAGGCCATGACGGCGAGCCTGCGGCGGCGCAACGCGGACCTCTTCGCGGCCGCCGACGCCATCGCGCGAGCCCTGCCGTGACATTGAGGCCAGCACCGTGACCGTCGACCTCGTCATCCGCGACGCGCTCATCGTGACGCCGCAGGCGCGCCGCCACGGCGGGGTCGCGGTGGATAACGGCCGCATCGTCGCGATCGGCCGCACGGATGCGATGCCGCCTGCCCGGCGCGTGATCGATGCCGGCGGACGGCCTCTCATCCCGGGCGCGCTCGACGTGCATGTTCATGTCCGCGAGCCCGGCTTCTCGCACAAGGAGACCTGGGCGACCGCGACGGCCGCGGCCGCCGTCGGCGGAATCACGACGGTCCTCGACATGCCGAACACGAATCCGCCGACCGAGACGGCGGCGCGCGTGCGGGAGAAGATCGCGATCGCCGCGCCGCAGGCGCTCGTCGATTTCGGCGTCTACGGCAATGTCGGCGAGGGGAATGTCAGCGAGCTTCGCGCCATGGCGGAGGCCGGCGCCAGCGCGTTCAAGCTCTATCTCGGCAGCGACAACCCGCTCGTGCCCTGCCCGAACGACGGGGCCGTGCTCGACGCGTTCGCGGAGATCCGGGCGACGGGCCTGCGCTGCACTGTCCATGCCGAGAACACCCCGATCCTGCGCTGGCGCGGCGACCGGCTGAAGGCCGCCGGCCGGCACGATCTCGCGGCGCATCTCGAGCAGCATGCCGACATCGCGGCCGTCGAGGCCGTGTCGCGCGTCGCCCTCCTCGCCGAATGGACCGGCTGCAAGGTCCACATCGCGCACGAGAACTGCCGGCATGCGCTGCCCATCATCGCGCGGGCGAAGCGGCGCGGGATCGACCTCACGGCCGAGACCTGCCCGCATTACCTGCTGCTCAGCATGGCGGACGCCGAGCGCGCCGGCGGTAACGCGCTTCGGGTCAAGCCGCCCGTCCGCGAGCCGGGGCATGCCGGCCCGCTCTGGGACGCGCTTCGCGACGGGACCATCGACGTGATCGCGACCGACCATGCGCCGCATCCCGCGGCCGAGAAGCGGCAGCAATCGATCTGGGACGTCTCGCCGGGCTTTCCGGGGCTCGATATCTCCATGCGGCTGATGCTGACCGAGGTCGCCCGCGGGCGCCTCACGCTTGAACGCTACGTGATGGCGGCCTGCGAGGCGCCGGCACGTGCTTTCGGGCTCTATCCGCGGAAGGGTGCGCTTCTCGTCGGCGCCGATGCGGATCTCGTGATCCTGGACCTCGAGCGGCGCGCGCCGATCCGGGGCGCCGACTTCGGATCGATGGGCAAGGTCACGCCCTTGGAGGGCTTGGAGACGGTCGGGGCCGCCGCTCTCACCCTCCTGCGCGGGACGCTCGTCGCGGAGGACGGCCGCATCGCCGCGACGGGCGGGATCGGCCGGCCCTGGAACACGGGCCGCTGACCGCTCCGGCGCCGCTATCCCTCTCGGCCAGCCGGGTGAAACAGCGTTACGCGAAGGCG
>JAFAPJ010000530.1 GCA_019247255.1 Methylobacteriaceae bacterium
CGCCGATCCACGGAGACGCAAAAAAGGGCGGGTCCTTGCGGACCCGCCCTTCTCGTCCGACGGGGCAGACGCCGTCAGCGCTTCGAGAACTGGAAGCTGCGGCGGGCCTTCTTGCGGCCGTACTTCTTGCGCTCCACGACGCGCGGGTCGCGGGTCAGGAAGCCTTCGCGCTTGAGCGGGCTGCGCAGCTCCGGCTCGTAATGCGTCAGCGCCTTGGCGAGGCCGTGGCGCACCGCGCCCGCCTGGCCCGACAGACCGCCGCCCGCCACCGACACCACGATGTCGAACTGGTCCGTGCGGTTCGCGACCTCGAGGGGCTGCTGGATCAGCATGCGCAGCACGGGGCGGGCGAAATACGCCTCGACCGGGCGCTCATTGACCGTGATCTCGCCCCGACCCGGCTTGATCCAGACGCGGGCGACCGCGTCCTTGCGCTTGCCGGTGGCGTAGGCGCGGCCGAACTCGTCGACCTTGCGCTCGTGGATCGTCGGCTGCGTCTCGGTCGCGGCGGCGGAAGCGGTCGTCTGGCCGAGATCGGCGAGGGACTGGAGGACGGCCATGATCAGGCGCTCACGTTCTTGCGGTTGAGGGCGCCGACATCGAGCGCCGTCGGCTGCTGGGCGGCATGCGGGTGCTCGGGGCCCTTGTAGACACGCAGGTTGCCGAGGATCTGACGGAAGAGCGGCCCGCGCGGCAGCATGCGCTCGACCGCCTTCTCGACGATCCGCTCGGGGAAGCGGCCCTCGAAGATCGACTTCGCCGAGCGCTCCTTGATGCCGCCGATATAGCCGGTGTGGTGGTAGTAGACCTTCTGCTCGCGCTTGCGGCCCGTGAATACGACCTTCTCGGCGTTCACCACGATGACGTTGTCCCCGCAATCGACGTGGGGCGTGTAGGTCGGCTTGTGCTTGCCGCGAAGGCGCATCGCGACGATCGAGGCGAGCCGTCCGACGACGAGGCCCTGGGCGTCGATGACGACCCACTTCTTGTCGACG
Source organism: Methylobacteriaceae bacterium (assembly GCA_019247255.1). Lineage (GTDB taxonomy): Bacteria > Pseudomonadota > Alphaproteobacteria > Rhizobiales > Beijerinckiaceae > Enterovirga. The sequence goes on from JAFAPJ010000530.1 coordinate 996, forward strand.
TCGGCCGTCTTGAGGGAAAAGGTCTTCATGGGGTCAGGTCCCGTCCGGACCTGCAGAGGTCCGCGCAAACGAAGGCGCCGCGCGGACAGGAGCCGGCGGCGATGGCCCCGAATAGGGCGGGTGGAGTCGATCTGTCAACCAGAAAGGTGCAGCGAGACGCCAAATTCGTGAGCCAGACCAGCGTTTTCACTCACGTGGTACTATAGCACCGCGCCAGCTGTTCGGGATCGAATAGGTGCCGGTCGCGTGGCAGACGAGATCGTCCTGGCCCTCGACGGTGAGGCCGACCTCGCCCACGGCCAGGCGCTTCCCGAGCTTCAGGATGCGGCACTCCGCGAGGAGCGCGCCGGGCGCGGGCTTGCGGAGAAAGTTGAAGGCGAGATTCGTCGTGACCGCGAGCCCGACCGGCCCGATCTGGGCGAGGATCGCCGCGTAGAGCGCGAGATCGCAGAGCGTCATCATGGCCGGTCCCGAAACGGTGCCGCCGGGCCGGAGATGCCGCTCTCCGGCGGCGAGCCGCATGCGGGCGGTCATCGGCCCGACCGCCTCGACGGTGAAGACGCGGCCGTCCTGATGGATTTGGGGAAACTCGCGGTCCAGGAAGGCCGACACCTCGGCCGTGGTCATGACGGGTTCGCTCGGCACACGGCCCTCCGATGCGCAGGGCCGAGCCTTGCAGCACGGGCCCGCGGACCCGACAATAGGCGCGTCCCGGATTGTCCAAATTCGCCACGCAATGAACGCGCACGCCCGCCTCGCGCCCGCCCTGCCCTTGCCGCTCCTGCGGTCCGAGGACGCGGGAGTCGTCACCCTCGCGCTCGACCGTCCGGCGAGCCGCAACGCCCTGTCCGACGCCATGATGGCGGCGCTTCAGGAGGCGCTCGACGCGGTCGCGGCCGATCGCTCCGTGAAGGCTGTCGTGCTCGCCGCGAACGGGCCCGCCTTCTCGGCCGGGCATGACCTGAAGGAGGTGACGGCGCGCCGGGCGGACCCCGATTCCGGCACCGCTTATTTCGCAGACCTCTTCGCGCGCTGCGCCCGGCTGATGACGACCATCGTCGAGCTGCCTCAGCCCGTGATCGCGGCCGTCGAGGGCGTCGCGACCGCAGCAGGCTGCCAGCTCGTCGCGAGCTGCGACCTCGCGGTCGCGGGCGCGGACGCGCGCTTCGGAACGCCTGGGGTCAATATCGGGCTGTTCTGCTCGACCCCGATGGTGGCGCTGTCGCGCAACGTCGCGCGCAAGCACGCGATGGAGATGCTGCTCCTCGGCGACCTCGTCCCGGCCGAGCACGCGCTTCGGATCGGGCTCGTCAACCGCGTCGTGCCCGCCGGCGAGGCTCTCGCGACCGCGCAGGCGCTCGCCCGCCAGATCGCCGGAAAATCGGCCCGTGTCGTCCGGGTCGGCAAGCGCGCCTTCTACGAGCAGGCGGAGCTCGACCTTGCGGCGGCCTACGCGCATACGGCCCGTGTGATGACGCAGAACATGCTCCTGCCGGACGCCGCCGAGGGCATCGGCGCCTTCGTCGAGAAGCGCGAGGCCGTTTGGCCGGACGAGCCGGCATGAACGGCGTCGAGGACGCCCTGCGGCACGACAGCTACGACGACGGCACGATCCTGGGGCTTCTGCGCAGCGTCAGGACGATCGCGGTCGTGGGCGCGACGAACAACCCGGCGCGGCCGAGCTACATCGTCTTCAAGTACCTGCTGGACCGCGGCTACGACGCGATCCCGGTCAATCCGCGGCTCGCCGGCCACGACGTGCTCGGCGTCAAGGCGTTCGCGCGCCTCGCCGAGATCGACCGGCCGATCGACATGGTCGAGATCTTCCGCAACAGCGCCGAGGCCGGAGGCGTGACGGACGAGGCGCTCGCGCTCGACCCGCTGCCGAAGGTGGTCTGGATGCAGCTCTCGGTCCGGGACGACGCGGCCGCGGCGCGCGCCGAGGCCAGGGGCGTGACCGTCGTCATGAACCGCTGCCCGAAGATCGAGTACGGCCGGCTCTCGGGCGAGATCGGCTGGCAGGGGATCAATTCGCGCCGCCTCTCGACGAAGCGGCCGACGCTCGCGGGGCGCGGCTTCCAGCGGCTGACGATCGGGACGCCGAAGGGCTGAGACGCGTCAGGTCCGCATCGCGGCCGTGTTGAGGATCCCGGCCGCCACCGAGGCGAGCCCGAGGAAGAGCGCGGCCGACATCTCGCCCGCCGCGATGCGCTGGGCGAGCTTCGGGACGAGCAGCTTGACGAGAAGGTAGGCCACGATCTGGACGACGATCGCCACGGCGCCCCAGACCAGGCTGTCGAGGGGCGAGGCCGCGTAGACGAGCGAGCTCGCCAGCGGGAGCGCGTAGCCGATGAGGCTCAAGCCCAGCGCGACGGAGGCCGAGAGCACGTTCTGCCGGATGAGCGCGAACTCGTTGTGGCGCGTCACCAGCGTGTAGATGAACAGGTACAGAGCCGTCAGCGCGATCGCGGTCGCGAAATAGATGACGAAGTTCTGCAGCCCTGCGAGCGTCGCCAGCACGATCCTGTTCCCTCTGCCCCGGCCCTCTTAGCGAGGGCCGGGGCGACAGGGAAAGGGAGTTGTTTCGGCCGAACGGCCCACCTGAGCGATGATCCCGTGCTCCGGCGCGCTCAGATCGCCCCGGTGAAGCCCCGTCCCTCGCCGGCGAGGCGCCGGAGGAGAGGCGCCGGCTCCCATTCGGGCCCGAGCCTCGCCCGGAACTCCTCGATCTTCGCCAGCACCTTCGGCAATCCGACCGTATCGGCGTAGAACATCGGACCGCCGCGATAGACCGGCCAGCCATAGCCGGTGATCCAGACCATATCGATGTCGGAGGCGCGCAGCGCGATGCCTTCCTCGAGGATCTTCGCGCCCTCGTTGATCATCGGATAAACGAGCCGCTCCAGGATCTCGTGGTCGCCGAGCGGGCGGCGCGTGACGCCCCGCGCGACCGAATGGTCGAGAACGAGCTTCTCCACGACCGGGGAAGGCTTCGCGGTCCGGTTCTCGTCGTAATCGTAGAAGCCAGCGCCGGTCTTCTGGCCCGAGCGCCCCATCTCGTTCAGCACTTCGCGGACGGTCGAGGAGGTCGAGCTCTCGCGCTTCCAGCCCAGGTCCAGCCCGGCCAGGTCCC
>JAFAPJ010000625.1 GCA_019247255.1 Methylobacteriaceae bacterium
GCGATCCACCGCGCCTGCCTCGTCCTCGCATATCGCGACGGCTATTCGCGCGAGGAGCTCGCGCAGCGCTTCGACAAGCCCGTCAACACGATCAAGACCTGGCTGCATCGGAGCGTCGCGACGCTGCGCGGCTGCATGGACGAGACATGACCGCCGAGCCGATCCACCCGCGCGACGAGGACGCCGCCGAGTACGTCCTCGGCACGCTCGACCCAACCGAGCGCGAGGCTTTCGCGCGCGACATGGCGGCGGATATCGGCCTTGCCCGCGCCGTCCGGGCCTGGGAAGGGCGGCTCGCGCCGCTCGCGAGCGGTCTGCCCGAGGTGGCGCCGAGCGCCGCGCTATGGGACCGGATCGCAGCCGGGATCGGCGGGCCCGCGCGGGGCGAGGTCGTCGCGCTCGCGGCCTTCGAGGCGCTGCGCCGTTCGCGGACCCGCTGGCGCGTCCTCGCGACGGGCGCCGGCGCGCTGGCCGCCTCGCTCCTCGCAGCCCTCCTGCTGCCCCGGTTCGGTCCGACCCCCGACCGGTCCGCGCTCCTCGCGGTCGTGAACCGGTCGGGCGAGCTGCCGGCTCTGATCGTGCGGGTCGACCTCACGGGCGGAACCGTCCAGGTACGCTCGCTCGCGGCCGAGCGGCCGTCCGGGCGCAGCCTCGAGCTCTGGTCCATCCTGCCCGGAGAGGCGCCTCGCTCGCTCGGGCTCGTCGCGGGCGACGTCACCCGCCTCGTGATCCCGGCCGGCGCCCGGGCGCCTGAAGGCGCGACGATCGCCGTCACGCTCGAGCCGGCGGGGGGCGCACCGGGCGGCGTGCCGACAGGCCCGGTCGTGTATTCGGGCAAGCTCGTGCCCGAAACGCCCTGAGCCAACAGCAGAAGGCCGCCCCGGCCTTGCGACCGAGGCGGCCCCGTCGAGGCCGTTTCCGTGGGCGGACGGTTACGGCATCACGACCTTGTCGATCACGTGGATCACGCCGTTCGACTGCAGCACGTTCGCGATGGTGACCCGCGCCGTGTTGCCCTTCGCATCCGCGACGTAGACGTTTTTGCCCTTCGAGATGACGGCGAGCGTGCCGCCCTCGGCCGTCTTCAGCTCGGCCTGGCCGCCGCCCTGCTTGGCGAGCGCCGCGAGCTCCTTCGACGTATAGCGGCCGGGAACGACGTGGTAGGTCAGGATCTTGGTGAGCGTCCCCTTGTTCTCGGGCTTGACGAGCGTCTCGACCGTGCCCGGCGGGAGCTTGGCGAAGGCGGCGTTCGTCGGCGCGAAGACCGTGAACGGGCCGGGTCCCGACAGCGTGTCGACGAGGCCGGCGGCCTTCACGGCCGCGACGAGCGTCGTGTGATCCTTCGAATTGACCGCGTTCTCGACGATCGTTTTCGTCTCGTACATCGGGGCGCCGCCGACCTTGGGATTGGCGAGAGCCGGGGCCGCGAGACCCGCGATCAGCGCCGCCGCGAGGGCGGAGCGGGCGAAGGTGAAGCCTGAGCGCATGATGTCTCCTGTTCTGTGTCCGAACTCGACAGCTGCAGCTACGAAACGGGGGCGCGGTCCGGTTTCAGGGACGGCGAAATTTTTTGCGGGCGGACTCGCGCCATGACATCCGCGAGCCGGACCGCTAAAGCCCCGCGCATGAAAGCGCGCGTCACCGTCACCCTGAAGCCCGGCGTCCTCGATCCGCAGGGCAAGGCCATCGAGGGCGCGCTCGCGTCGCTCGGGATCGCCGGCATCGCGTCCGTCCGCCAAGGCAAGCTCTTCGACGTCGAGCTCGCGGACGGGGTCGAGAACCCCGAGGCGTTGCTCGCCCGGGCCTGCGAGACGCTGCTCGCGAACACCGTCGTCGAGAGCTATCGGATCGCGCTCGAGGCCGCCCCGCCCCGTCCCGCGGAGACGCCGCTTCCGGCCGAGGACGCTCACCAGGCCGAGGCCGCGGAGGCCGCCGCCATGCCGCCCGAGGGTCATCCGTGAAGGCGGCGGTCGTCGTCTTCCCGGGCTCGAACCGCGATCGCGACGTCCTGCGGGCGCTGCGGCTCGCGGGCGCCGAGGCCGAGCCCGTCTGGCACACGGACAGCGCGCTGCCGGCGGGCACGGACCTCGCGGTCCTGCCGGGCGGCTTCTCCTACGGCGACTACCTGCGCTGCGGCGCCATCGCGGCCCGCGCCCCGGCGCTCGACGCGGTGCGGCGCCACGCGGCCCGGGGCGGGCTCGTGCTCGGCATCTGCAACGGGTTCCAGATCCTCTGCGAGGCGGGTCTGCTGCCCGGGCTCCTCATGCGCAATGCGGGCCTGCGGTTCCTGTGCCACCGCCAGCACGTGCGGGTGGAGCGCGCCGACACGGCCTTCACGCGCGGCTACGCGCCGGGCCAGGCGATCGAGATCTGCATCGCGCATGGCGAGGGCAACTACACGGCCGACCCCGAGACGCTCGCGCGGCTCGAGGGCGAGGGCCTGGTCGCGTTCCGCTACTGCGACGCGACGGGTGCGCTGCCGGCCGACGCCGCCGTGAACGGCTCGATGAACGCGATCGCCGGCATCTATTCCGAGCGCCGCAACGTGCTCGGATTGATGCCGCACCCCGAGAACTTCGTGGACCCGCTCGTCGGCGGGACGGACGGCTTGCCGCTCTTCGAGAGCCTCGCCGGACGTCTCGCGGCGTAGGGGCCAAGATGTCCCGCTCGCCCTTCCATGACAGCAGGGGCGCTCACGATCCGCACAGCTGGACGAGCGATCGGGCGGACTTGGCTGTAAGGCA
>JAFAPJ010000630.1 GCA_019247255.1 Methylobacteriaceae bacterium
GAGCCCGAGAGCTTGGCGGCCGCCTCGAAATCCATGAGCGGGCCGCCCGGGCCCGGCCAGCTCTCGGCGAGGTCGAAATGCTCGCGCGCCCCCGCGATCGTCGTCGGCTTGCCCCAGCGGCCACGCTCCACGTTGCCATGCTCGTCCGCCCCCTCCGGGACCTCAGGGTTCGGCGTGTTCGGGATCTCGGCGAGGCGCGTGTTCAGCGCTTGCGAGGCCGCGCGCTCGCGCTCCTCGAGCTCGGGCACGAGCTCCTTCAGCCGCGCGACCTCGGCCATCAGCGATTCGGCGCGCGCCTCGTCCCGGGCCTTCTTGGCGGCGCCGATCTCGCGCGACAGGCTGTTGCGGCTCTCGAGCGCGCCCTGCAGCGCCGCCACGGCCAAGCGCCGATCCTCGTCAAGCTGCAGCAGCTCGGCGGAGAGCGGCGCGAGCCCGCGCCGGGCGAGCCCGCGGTCGAAGAGGTCCGGGTGCTCGCGGATGAAGCGGATGTCGTGCATGGGGCTCGCCGGGCGGACAGGTCCGGACCGGCAGGACCCCGCCCCCGGCCGGAGGCCGGCGAGCCCGGCCCGCGCCGCCCCGAACCGAAGATCGTGGAGCCGATAGCGAGCAACGGACCGCCGGTCCATCGCCGCGTTCTCCACGTCGGAGAAGCCGGCTCAACGGGCGGACCGGCTGTCGCCCTACTGCGTCTCGAGAAGCCGCCGCGCGATGACCTGCGCCTGGATCTCGGCCGCGCCCTCGAAGATGTTGAGGATGCGGGCGTCGCAGAGGATGCGGCTCACCGGATATTCGAGCGCGAAGCCGTTGCCGCCATGGATCTGCAGCGCGTTGTCCGCCGCCGCCCAGGCGACACGGGCTGCCAGCAGCTTCGCCATCCCGGCCTCGAGGTCGCAGCGCTTCCCCTCGTCCTTCGCGCGGCCCGAGAAATAGGTGAGCTGCCGCGCGATATGGACCTCGACCGCCATGGAGGCGATCTTGTCCGCGACGCGCGGGAAGGCGATCAGCGGCTTGCCGAACTGCACCCGCTCGCGCGCGTAGCGCAGCGCCACGTCGAGCGCGGATTGCGCGACGCCGACCGCCCGGGCCGCGGTCTGGATGCGGGCCGATTCGAAGGTCTGCATGAGCTGGCGGAAGCCCTCGCCCTCGACCCCGCCGAGCAGGTTCTCGGCCGGTACCGCGAAACCGTCGAAGGCGAGCTCGTATTCCTTCATGCCCCGGTAGCCCAGGACCTCGATCTCGCCGCCGGACAGCCCCTCGACCGGGAACGGCTCCTCGTCCGTCCCGCGCGGCTTCTCGCCGATGAGGATCGACAGGCCCTTGTAGCCCGCGACGTCCGGCTTCGTGCGCACGAGAAGCGTCATGATGTCGGCGCGCACCGGATGCGTGATCCAGGTCTTGTTGCCGTAGACCTTCCAGACCCCGTCCTCCTGGACGGCGCGGGTGCGGAGCGAGGCGAGGTCGGACCCGGTGTTCGGCTCGGTGAAGACCGCGGTCGGCAGGGTCTCGCCCGACGCGATGCGGGGCAGGAAGCGCGCCTTCTGCTCCTCCGTCCCGCCGCCGAGGATCAGCTCCGCGGCGATCTCGGAGCGGGTGCCGAGCGAGCCGACCCCGATATAGGCGCGCGACAGCTCCTCCGAGACGACGCACATCGAGACCTTGGATAGGCCGAGCCCGCCATATTGCTCCGGGATCGTCAGCCCGAAGACGCCGAGCTCGGCCATCTGCCCGACGATCTCCATCGGGATGTAGTCGTTAGCGAGATGCCATTCATGCGCGTGCGGCTCGACCTCGCTTTGCGTGAAGCGGCGCATCTCGCCCCGGATCTGCTCGAGCGTCTCGTCGAGCCCCGGATCGCCGGCCGTCCCGTCCGCGTCCGCGACGAGCGCGACGAGCCGGGCGCGGTTGGCGGGCGTGTTGCCCTCGCCGATCAGCGTCTCGACCGCGTCCGAGCGGAACCGGCCGGCCTCGCGCGCGGGCAGGCCCATCGCCCCGAGCCGGGCGATCTCGCCCTGGCTCATCGGCATGCCGGAGAAGATCTGGTCGAGATATTCGCCGAGACCGATCCGGACGAGCAACTCCTCGGCCTCGCCGAAGCGACCTTCGGCCCCGAGGCGCTCGGCATAGGCGGCGAGCTCGCGGATCGCGGCCGCGTAGGTCGCGAGCCAGGCGAGGCCATGCGCCGCATGCTGCTC
>JAFAPJ010000660.1 GCA_019247255.1 Methylobacteriaceae bacterium
CGGACCGTCTCGCTCGACATCCCGACCTCGTCGGCAATCTGCCGGATCGTCAGGTTCGAGCCGACCACACGCTGCCGCACCGCCTCCACCCCGTCCGCCAGGTAGGGCCGGCCGAAGCGAGAGGCGCGCCGAAAATGGTTGCGCGGAGGGCAAGGTGGCGACATAACACAGGAATATATGGCTAGCACGCCGGTGTCAAGGCTCGAAGCTGGCCCTCTCGCGTTCTTGATATGTTCTCAGTCGAGGCGCGCCACGCTACGCGTGCCTGCGTGGGTCACAACCTTTCCCGCCGCCGGCTGGACGAGATGGAGCGCAGCCGACGGCTCGCCGAGCTCGTCCCGTATCTCGTGCCGGGCTGGCGGCTCGACCCGGCCCAGTTGCGCATTGTCGAGACCGACACGGTGCTCGGCGCCTACCAGCGCGGCCAGGAATTCACGCTCCGCTGCCGAAGGCCGGATTGCAGCCGGCGCGTGGCGCTCGACCTGCGCGCCGCAATCGCGGCCGGCTTCGGCGACCGGCCGCTCGCCGAACTCATCGAGCGGCTGCGCTGCCGCCACTGGTCGGGCTGCGACCTGCGCGAGACGAGCGCCTCCTATCCGCGGGGCGTGCCGCTCGTCGGCTATCTGGGTCTGCCGGACATGCTGGTCGCGATCGCCTGCATCCAGTGCGGGCAGCGGCTCCTCCTGCCGCCGCGCGCCGTGATCGACCGGCTGAAGGCCGCGCGAATCGGCGACGGCGCGACGGGCGTCCGCGAGCTGGGGAGCGTCGTGCGCGGCCCCTGCCGCGCCTGCCGCGGGATGAGGTTCAGCTCGGCGCTCGTCTGGCCGAGCTGGTCGGGCAGCCGGCCGATTTGACGGGGAGCCGGGAACGAGGGCGGTGCGCAAGCTGGAGCAGATAAGGGGTCCGGGTCCTTCGATCGACCACGGCGCTCGACCCTGAGATCGGCCTGGCTTCAACCGTGTGTCTCCCGGGCTTCAGCCGCTCACCCCGGCGCAAGCCGGGGTCCAGGCTGCCCAGACAGAGCTCGCGTTCCGGACGCTGGATGCCGGCTTGCGCCGGCATGAGCGGGAGGAGGCGAGGCGCGGGCCCGGCTCGGGCGGCGGGTCCGTCGCATCAACCGCCCCACCACCCCGCCACCGCGCGGCGGAGCGGGTTCGCGGGGTCGAGGAGGAGCCGGAGCGCCATCGCGCAGGAGATCGCGACGAGGAGCGGGCGGATGAGCCGGGCGCCGAGCCGGACCGCGAGGGCCGAGCCGATCTGCGCCCCGAGGATCGCTCCCGCCGCCATCGCGAGCCCGACCGGCCAGAGGACGGCGCCAGTCGCGGCGTAGAGGGCGAGGCTGCCGAGATTACTGGCCGCGTTGGCGAGCTTCGTCTGCGCGGTCGCCCGCACGATCCCGAGCCCCAAGAGCGACACGAAGCCGATCGCGTAGAAGGAGCCGGCGCCCGGCCCGAAGACGCCATCGTAGAAGCCGATCGCCGGCGCGACGAGGAGCGCGAAGGGGAGGGGGCGCATCCGCGCCCGGACGTCGGCCTCGCCGAGCCGCCGGGCGGTCGCGAAATAGAGCGCGATCGCGACGAGCGCGACCGGCACCGCGACCTCGAGCGCCGCGCGGGCGACGTGCGTCACGGAGAGCGCGCCCGCGACGGAGGCGAGGGCCGCCGCGAGCGCGATCGGCGCGGCCGCCCGCCAGGCGATGAGCCCGCGCCGCGCGAAGGCGATCGAGGCCGAGACCGTGCCGGCCGCGCCCTGCAGCTTGTTCGTCGCGATCGCGGCGACCGGGTCGAGCCCCGCGAGCAGGAGCGCCGGGACCGTGAGGAGCCCGCCGCCGCCCGCGATGGCGTCCACCGCGCCGGCGACGAGCGCGACCCCGAACAGGGACGCGATCGTCTCGAGCGGGGCCGTCATCGGTGCCCTGATCGCGTGCGTCCCAGCGTCCCGCTCCTTTCGGGACCGGCGCTGGCCCCCATCCGGCGGCCGTGGTAATCGCCGCCATCCCTGCATGCCAGCCCGCGCGCGACGCTTCCGGTCGCGTGCCGGCCTGTCCCGCGGGCGATCGATCCCGCCCGAACGAGGCACCGATGAGCGCGAGCGACGCCGCCTACCAGCTGTCGAACAGCTTCTTCTCCGCCGCCCTGGCCGATGCCGACCCGGAGATCGCCCGGGCGATCACGCTCGAGCTCGGCCGGCAGCGCGACGAGATCGAGCTCATCGCCTCCGAGAACATCGTGTCCCGCGCCGTGCTCGAGGCGCAGGGCTCGGTCATGACGAACAAATACGCCGAGGGCTATTCGGGCCGGCGCTATTACGGCGGCTGCCAGTTCGTCGACATCGCCGAGAGCCTCGCGATCGAGCGCGCCTGCCGGCTCTTCGGCGTGGCGCACGCGAACGTTCAGCCGAATTCCGGCAGCCAGGCGAACCAGGCCGTGTTCATGGCGCTGATGCGGCCGGGCGACACGTTCATGGGGCTCGACCTCGCCTGCGGCGGGCACCTGACGCACGGCGCACCCGTCAACATGTCGGGCAAGTGGTTCGAGGTCGTCTCCTACAAGGTGCGGCCGGAGGACGGGCTCATCGACATGGAGGAGGTCGCGCGCCTGGCCGAGGCGCATCGACCCAAGGTGATCGTCGCCGGCGGTTCGGCCTATTCGCGCCACTGGGACTTCGCGCGATTTCGGGAGATCGCGGATGCGGTCGGGGCGTATTTCCTGGTCGACATGGCGCATTTCGCGGGGCTCGTCGCGGGCGGGGCGCATCCCTCGCCCTTCCCGCACGCCCACGTTGCAACGACGACTACACACAAAACGCTTAGAGGTCCTCGTGGCGGGATGATCCTGACGGACGATCCCGAGCTCGCGAAGAAGTTCAACTCGGCCGTCTTCCCGGGGCTTCAGGGCGGACCCCTCATGCACGTGATCGCCGCGAAGGCCGTCGCCTTCGCGGAGGCTTTGCGGCCGGACTTCAAGCTCTACGCCCGGGCCGTCGTCGAGAACGCCCGCGCGCTCGCCGACGCCCTCTCGTCCTCCGGCTACCGGATCGTCGCGGGCGGGACGGATAATCACCTCATGCTCCTCGACCTGCGCCCGCAAGGGCTCACGGGCAAGGCCGCCGAGGCGTCGCTCGGCCGCGCCCATCTCACGGTCAACAAGAACGGGGTGCCGTTCGACACGGAGAAGCCGACGATCACTTCGGGCATCCGGCTCGGCACCCCGGCCTGCACGACGCGGGGCTTCGGCATCGCCGAGTTCCGGCGCGTCGGCGAGATGATCGTCGAAGTGCTGGAAGGGCTTCGCCGGAACGGCGAGGGCGGCAACGAGGCGGTGGAGGAGGCCGTCGCGGCGCGGGCCCGCGAGCTCACCCGCCGCTTCCCCATCTACGGGTGAGCCGGGCCCATGCCCTACGTCAACCTGCAGATCACGACGGGCGCGTCGCGCGAGCAGAAGGCCGCGATCGTGCGCGCCTTCACGCAGACGCTCGTCGACGTGCTCGGCAAGAAGCCCGAGCACACCCATGTCGTGATCCAGGAGATCGAGGAAGCCGATTGGGGCTTCGCCGGCGAGCTGACCGATGCGTGGCGCAAGCGGCAAGGCGCGCCGGAGCGCCGCTGAGCTCCCATGCGCTGCCCCTATTGCGGCTCGCTCGACACGCAGGTGAAGGATTCGCGGCCGGCCGAGGATTCGGCGGCGATCCGCCGGCGGCGCGTCTGCCCGGATTGCGGCGGCCGCTTTACCACCTTCGAGCGCGTGCAGCTGCGCGAGCTGACCGTGATCAAGCGCTCGGGCCGCCGGGTGCCCTTCGACCGCGACAAGCTCCAGCGCTCGATCGAGGTCGCGTTGCGTAAGCGCCCGGTCGAGGCGGACCGGGTCGAGCGCCTCGTCAACGGCATCGTGCGCCAGCTCGAAAGCGGCGGCGAGAGCGAGGTCCCGACGGAGGCGATCGGCGAGCTCGTCATGGACGGCCTGCGCGGCCTCGATGATGTGGCTTATGTCCGCTACGCCTCCGTCTACCTGACCTTCCGCAAGGCGGAGGATTTCCAGGCGTTGATCGCCCGGCTCGCCGATGACGAATCGGCCGGTCGGCCCGAGCCCAGCCCGACGCTGCCGGCCGACGCGTGAGCGAGGCGACCGATCGTCGGCTGATGGCGCTCGCGCTCGCCCTCGGCCACCGCCATCTCGGGCGCACCTGGCCGAATCCATCCGTCGGCGCGCTCGTCGTGCGGGATCGCGACGGGGCGGCGGAGATCGTGGCCGCGGGGGCGACGCAGCCCGGCGGCCGGCCCCATGCCGAACGGGTCGCGCTCGCGGCGGCAGGCGAGGCGGCCCGGGGCGCGACGCTCTACGTCTCGCTCGAGCCCTGCTCGCATCATGGGCGCACGCCGCCCTGCGCGGAGGCCGTGATCGCGTCCGGCGTCGCGCGGGTCGTCACCGCGCTCGAGGACCCGGATCCGCGCGTCTCGGGCCGCGGCCATGCGCTCGTCCGGGAGGCCGGGATCGCGGTCACGACCGGCGTGCTGGCCGGGGAGGCGCGCCGCGCCCATGCCGGGCATATCCGGCGCGTGCGCGACGGGCGCCCGCATCTTCTCGTGAAGGTCGCCCGGACCGCCGACGGCTTCTCGGCCCGGCTCGCGGGGCCCCGGCTCATGATCTCGGGCGAGGCCTGCAACGCCCGCACCCATCTCGCGCGCGCCCACGCCGACGCGATCATGGTCGGCTCCGCGACCGTCCAGGCCGACGACCCGCGGCTCGACGTGCGCCTGCCCGGACTCGAGGATCGCAGGCCCGTCCGGATCGTGGTGGATTCGCGCCTGACCCTCCCGCCGGATTCGACCCTCGCCCGGACCGCGACGCGCCAGCCGACATGGCTCCTGTGCGGCGAGGCCGCCGCCGCGAGCGCGCCCGCCGAGCGGCTTCGCGCGCTCGGAGTCGAGCTCGTTCCGGTGCCGTCGACCGGCGACCGCCTGGACCTCGCGGCCGCCCTGCGCGAGCTCGGGGGGCGCGGGCTCACCCGCATCCTGTGCGAGGCCGGACCGTCCCTCGGCCAAGCCCTCGCGGAGGCTGACCTCGTCGACGAGCTTATCGTTTCGACGAGCGCCCGTCCGCTCGACGAGCCGGGCGCGCCCGCCATCGGCCCCGCGCTCGCGGCCGCGATGGCCGGCCCGCTCGTCCTCGCGGGGGAGGAACGGGCGGGCGAGGACCTGATCAAGCGCTACGAGAGGCCGCTCTGATGTTCACCGGGCTCGTCACCGATATCGGCCGCGTCGCATCCGTCGGCGGGGCGGAGAGGCTCCGCCGCTTCCGGATCGAGACGGCCTACGAGCCGGCGACGCTGGCGCTGGGCGCGTCCATTGCCTGCTCCGGGCCCTGCCTCACGGTGGTGGCGTCCGGCCCGCGCCCGGGCGGGGGCTGGTTCGAGGTGGACGCGGCGGCCGAGACGCTTGCCCGCACCACCGTCTCCGGTTGGACGGAGGGGACGCGGGTCAATCTCGAACGCTCGCTCCGGATCGGGGACGAGCTCGGCGGGCACATCGTCACGGGCCATGTCGACGGCGTCGCCGAGATCCTGTCCCGCGAGGAGGTGACCGGAGGCGAATGGGGTCCCACCGCCCGCTTCGTGGTCGGCGCGCCCGCGGCGCTGATGCGCTTCATCGCCGAGAAGGGTTCGGTCTGCCTCGACGGCACCTCGCTGACGGTCAACGGCGTCGACGCGACGAGCTTCGACGTGCTGATCATCCCGCATACGCTCGGCGTCACGACCTGGGGCGAGCGCCGCGCCGGCGACCGCCTGAACCTCGAGGTCGACCTCATGGCCCGCTACGCCGCGCGCCTTGTGGAAGCGGGACGCCCGGCTTAGATGGCGGCCGGCGCGGCCCCCGACCGACGTCGAGCCCGAACGGTCCGGGGCGAGCCCGGGCGAGCCCCATGATCACGAGCGCCGCTTCCCGTCCGACCGAACCTCTGCCCGGATCCCGCGTGCTGATCGTCGAGGCGCGCTATTACGACGGCATCGCCGACGAGCTTCTCGCCGGCGCCCGGGCCGCGCTCGCGCGGGCCGAGGTCGAGGCTGACGTGCTGACCGTCGACGGCGCGCTCGAGATCCCGGCGACGATCGCGATCGCGCTCGAGATCGGCCAGGCCGAGGCGCGGGGCTACGATGCGGCGGTGGCGCTCGGCTGCGTGATCCGCGGCGAGACGGGCCATTACGACATCGTGGCGGGCGAGAGCGCCCGCGCGCTCATGGACCTCTCGGTCCGGCGCCGGCTGCCGATCGGCAACGGCAGCCTGACGGTCGAGACCGAGGCGCAGGCCTGGGCCCGCGCGCGGGTGGCGGAGATGAACAAGGGCGGCGCGGCCGCGGAGGCGGCGCTGACCGTGCTGCGCCACGCCCGCCGGCTCGTCGGAGGCCGTTTTGGCGAAGCCGGCTGAGCGCTCGGCCGCGCGGCTCGCGGCCGTCCAGGCGCTCTACCAGATGGATGTCGCGGGCAAGGGCCTCGTCGACGCCATGGCCGAGTTCGAGGCCCACTGGATCGGCCGGGAGGTCGATGGGATCGCTCATCCGCCGGCCGAGCCGGCCTTCTTCCGGGATCTCCT
>JAFAPJ010000273.1 GCA_019247255.1 Methylobacteriaceae bacterium
GTGTGATGCCAGCGGTGAAAGACCGGGCTGGCGATGACGTAGCGGAACGGCCCGAGAGTCCAGTCGAGATTGGCGTGGACGAAGGCGGACATCGCAACGTTGAAGGGCGCGAGCCAGGCCAGCACCTCCGGGGCGATGCCAAGGCTCAGCATGGTGCAATCGGCGAGCACGCCGTGGAAGATGACGTTGACCGGGTGGAACCGCGTCGCGGAGGTCCAGTCGAGATGCTCGGGCGCGTGGTGGATCGCGTGATAGCGCCACAATGCCATCGAGTGGAACAGACGATGCGTGCAGTACAGGATGAGGTCGACGCCGATCACGTAGACGGCGACCTGGGCCCAGAAGTTGAGACCGGCGAGCGGGCCGAAGCCGCCCGCGAAGAACCTCTCGATCTCTTCGGGTTGCTTCAAGCTGTAGACGTAGACAGCTGCGACCGCCAGGAAAGCGACGCGCGCGAAGCCCGCGAAGAACGGCAGCGCGAACATGAACAGGAAGTCCGACACGAGGTCGGGCTTGCGCCACCAGGGCATGCCTGGATTGCAGGGCGTCGCAACGGCCTGGATGGCCGTGAAGGCGAGCGCGAGCGCCATCGCGGACGGCGCGACGGCCATGAACACGTGCCAGATCGGCAGGAGGACGGAGCCCGTGATCGTCTCGACCATGAAGCCGAGATTAGGCCGGGCCGCGTTAACGTCCAGCTAGCCGGATCGAAATGGGTCGCGCCGGGAGCGGCCAGGCGCCACCCGCCGTCTCAGGCGCCGAGACGACCCCCGAGCTCGTCCTCGATATAGACCCGGATGATGTCCTCGAAGCTTCTCTCCGACGTGAACCCGAGCGATTCGGCGCGGTCCGCCACGAAGCGCTCAGGCCAGCTCGACACCATCCGGATGATGGCCGGATCGGGCTCGCGCCGGATGAGGCGGATCGCGTCCGCCCCGGCGACGCGCCGCAGCGCCTCGATCTGCTCGCCGACCGTGACCGAGATGCCCGGCATGGTGAGGCTGCGCCGCGGCCCGAGGAGGCTCGTGTCGAGCGTCGCCGCGTGGAGGAGGAACTCGACCGCCGAACGCGGCGAGGCGTGCCAGTGGCGCACGTCCTCGCCCACCGGCAGCACCGCTTCGAGGCCGTTGAGAGGCTCGCGGATGATGTTGGAGAAGAAGCCCGAGGCCGCCTTGTTCGGCCGTCCGGGCCGCACGCAGATCGTCGGCAGCCGGATCCCCACCCCGTCGAAGACGCCGCGACGCGAGTAATCGCCGAGCAGGAGCTCGCCGATCGCCTTCTGGGTGCCGTAGCTCGTGAGCGGCGCGCAGAGGTACTCGTCGTGGATCCCAGGCTCCGGAAAGGGAGCTCCGAAGACCGCAACCGAGGAGGTGAACACGACGCGCGGATGATAGCCGTCGCCCGAGCGCCGCACCGCCTCGAACAGCGAACGCGTGCCGTCGAGGTTGATGCGGTAGCCTTTCTCGAAATCGGCCTCGGCCTCGCCCGAGACGACGGCCGCGAGGTGGAAGATCACGTCGGGCCGGGCCGCGACGAGCCGCTCGACCTGGCCGGGCCCGGAGATGTCGCCCGCGAGGCTGCGGCTCTTCACGCCCTCGACGGGCGGCGCCTCGACGACGTCGAAGAGCGTGAGTTCGGTGATCGTCCGGCCGCCGAGATGGCCGTCCGCCGCGAGGCGCTCGACGAGCTTGCGGCCGACCATGCCGGCCGCGCCGAGGATGAGGATATGCATGTGACGCGCGCCCCGCCCGACGGGCGCGCCGGGGCGGGGCCGCGACGCGCCGATCTCCGCCGGACGCTACAGGCTGCACGCGGCGCGGCCAAGGTTTCGGGACGCGATTGCCGCACGGTCGGCCGCGAAACGAAACGGACCCGGGGCTCCGCCAGCCGGTCAGTAGGTGGCGCGGCCGCCCGAGAGATCGAAGACCGCGCCCGTCGTGAAGGAATTCTCGGCCGAGGCGAGCCAGGCGACCATCGCGGCGATCTCCCGGGTCTCGACGAAGCGGCCGCGCGGGATCTTGGAGAGCATGAACTCGATATGCTGGGGCGTCATCTGGTCGAAGATGCGCGTGCGGGCGGCGGCGGGCGTCACGCAGTTCACCGCGACGTCGTGGCCCGCGAGCTCCTTGCCCAGCGACTTCGTGAGCGCGATCACGGCGGCCTTGGAGGCCGAATAGGCGGAGGCGTTTGGGTTACCTTCCTTGCCGGCGACCGACGCGATCGTGACGACCCGCCCGTAGTTCTGCGACAGCATGGAGGGGATCAGCGCCCGGCAGCAATGGAAGGTGCCGTCGAGATTGACCCGCATGATGCGGTTCCAATCGGCGACCGGGTAGGTCCAGGTCGTGGTGTTCGGCCCGGCGATCCCGGCCGATGTGACCAGGATGTCGACCGGCCCGTGCAGCGCCTCCGCCTCGCGGGCCGCGCGCTCGACCGCGGCGGGATCGGTCACGTCGACGGGCCGGGCCCGGACGGTCGCGCCGATGTCCTCCGCAACCTCGCGGGCGATGTCAGCGTCAAGGTCCCAGATCTCGACC
>JAFAPJ010000350.1 GCA_019247255.1 Methylobacteriaceae bacterium
CTCGAGGCCGCGCAGCTCGCGCGCCAGCGCGCGCGGCCGCTCACCGGGGCCGAAGCGCCGCGAGGGTGACGAGCCCGCCCTGCCGCTCGATCCGGCCGGCGAGCTCGAGCTCGGCCAGCAGCGGCTGCAGCTCGCGCGGCGGCAGGCCGGATTGCCGGACGAGATCGTCCAGCGGGACGGGCGAGAGGCCGAGGAGCGCCAGCACGTGCTCCCGCGCCGTGAGTGCGACGGGGGGCGGTTCCGGCTCCTCCCGGAACAGCTGGGGCTCCCGAGGCGGCTCCTCGCCGAACAGGTCGAGCTCGTCCCAGAGACGCTCGGCGAGATCGTGGCCCGGGGCGGGCTCGCCGAGCTCGTCGCGGGCCGCGAAGGTCTCGGCCGAGAGGAGAGGAGTTAGAACGGCGGTCACATGCTCGGCCGCGGCGCAGAGCGTCGCGCCCGATCGGATGAGGTCGTTCGTACCTTCCGCGCGCGGGTCGAGCGGCGAGCCCGGGACCGCGAAGACTTCGCGGCCCTGCTCCAGCGCCATGCGGGCCGTGATGAGCGAGCCCGAGCGTCGCGCCGCCTCGACCACCACGACCCCGTAGGCCAGGCCGGAGACGATCCGGTTGCGCCGCGGAAAGTCGCGCCCCCCCGGCTCCCAGCCGAGCGGCATCTCGGTCAGGACGGCGCCGCCCTCGGCGACGATCGCGTCGATGAGAGGCGCGTTCTCGGCCGGGTAGACCCGATCGTGACCGCCGGCGAG
This sequence comes from Methylobacteriaceae bacterium, assembly GCA_019247255.1. GTDB lineage: Bacteria > Pseudomonadota > Alphaproteobacteria > Rhizobiales > Beijerinckiaceae > Enterovirga. The sequence continues at coordinate 743 of JAFAPJ010000350.1, forward strand.
CACCGCGACGGTCCCGGTCGCGAGAGCCGCCCGGTGCGCCCGGGTATCGATGCCGCGGGCGAGCCCCGAGACGACCACGTAGCCCTCTCGCCCGAGCTCGGCGGCGAGGCGCTGCGTGAAGGCGCCGCCCGCCGCGGAGGCGTTGCGCGAGCCCACGACCGCGATCGCGGGCCGGCGCAGGACCTCGATCGATCCGCGAACCGCGATGAGCGGCGGGGCATGCTCGATCGCGGCGAGCGGCGTCGGGTAGCCGGGCTCGCCGCGCGCCACGAGGATGGCGCCGAGGCGGCGCAGGGCTTCGATTTCGCGCTCGGCCTCCGCCCGGTTCGGGATCGCGACGGGCTTCAGCCCGCGTCGGCGCAGGAGATCGGGCAATCTCTCGAGCGCCGCTCCGGCGCCGCCGAACTGATTGACGAGACGGCGGAAGTTCGCCGGCCCGACCCCGTCGGTCCGGATGAGCCGCAGCCAGTCGATCCGCTGCGCGTCGGTGAGGCTGAGCTCGCTCATCCCCGTCCGCCGATCCGGCCTTCCGTGCCCGCGCGAAGCCGCGCGATGTTCGGTGCGTGCTTCGCCCAGAGGATCGCCGCGAGAACACCCGTCAGGCTCGCGGCCGCCCCGTTGCCCAGCGCCGCGAGGCCGAGCGGCGTCGCGATGGACGCCGCGAGCGCGGCCGCGGAGGAATAGCGCGTCGCGAAGGCGACGCCGAGCCACACGACCGCGAAAACCAGGACGGCGCGCGGGTCGAGCCCGAGAAGGCAGCCGATGAAGGTCGCGACGCCCTTGCCGCCTTTGAAGCCGAGCCAGATGGGCGCGACATGCCCGATGAAGGCGCCCGCTCCCGCGGCGAGCGCGGCTTCCGGCCCGAGCCAGCGGGCGCAGATCAGGATCGCGACCGTGCCCTTCAGGGCGTCGAGCAGAAGGGTCGCGAGCGCGAGCCCCTTCCGGCCCGTCCGCAGCACGTTCGTCGCCCCGATATTGCCCGAGCCGATGGCCCGGACGTCGCCGAGGCCCGCCCAGCGCGTCAGAAGGAGGCCGAACGGGATCGAGCCGAAGGCATAGCCGAGCGCGAGGCCGCCGAGGATCGCGGGGAGCGCCGCCGGCATGGGTCAGGCCGCCTGCGCGGAAGATGCGCCCACGCCGCCCTGGACGAGGCGTCCGCCGACATAGGTGGCGATCACCTGCCCCTGCATCCGGCTCTCGTCGAAGGGCGAGTTCTTGGAGCGCGAGCGCAGCAGCCGCTTGTCGAGCACGTAGGCCGCGTCCGGGTCGACCAGGATGAGGTCGGCCGGGGCGCCGGGGGCGAGACGCCCGGCCGGCAGGCCGAGGATGTCGGCGGGGCGCGTCGCGAGCGCACGCAGCAGCGTCGGCCAGCCGATCCGCCCGTCATGGACGAGGCGCAGCGCGGCCGCGAGCAGGGTCTCGAGCCCGACCGCCCCGTCGGCCGCTTCCGCGAAGGGCAGGCGCTTCGTCTCGACATCCTGCGGGTCGTGATCCGACACGATCGCGTCGATCGTGCCGTCCGCGAGACCAGAGATGACGGCCTGCCGGTCGTCCTCGGCCCTCAGCGGCGGGGAAAGCTTGCAGAAGGTCCGGTAGCCGAGCACGTCGTGCTCGTTCAGCGCCAGGTTGTTGACCGACACCCCGCAGGTGACCGGCAGGCCGTCCGCCTTGGCGCGGCGCACGATCTCGACCGAATCCGCGCAGGAGATCATCGCCGCGTGGTAGCGCGCCCCGGTGAGCCGCACGAGCCGCAGGTCGCGCTCGAGCAGGATCGTCTCGGCCTCGCGCGGGATGCCGGCGAGCCCGAGCCGGGAGGCGAGCTCGCCCTCGTTCATGACGCCCGTTCCGACGAGCGTCGGCTCGGCGAGATGCTGCATGAGGAGCGCGTCGAGGTCGCGCGCGTAAGTAAGCGCGCGCCGCATGACGCCGGCCGAGGCGACGGAGCGGGCGCCGTCCGTGAAGGCGACGGCCCCCGCCTCGCCGAGCAGGCCGAACTCCGTCATCTCCTGGCCGTGGAGGCCCTTGGTGATGGCGGCGGCCGGCAGGATCCGGACGACCGCCGTGTCCCGGGCACGGCGCAGAACGAAGTCGACGATGGCCGGATCGTCGATCGGCGGGTTCGTGTCCGGCATGCAGACGAGCGTCGTCACCCCGCCGGCCGCGGCCGCCTCGCTCGCGCTCTTCAGCGTCTCGCGGTGCTCGGCGCCCGGCTCGCCCACGAAGGCCCGCAGATCGACGAGCCCAGGCGCCAGGACGAGCCCGTCGCAGGCGACGATCTCGGCGCCCTCCGGGACCGCGGGGGCGGCGCCCCAAG
>JAFAPJ010000357.1 GCA_019247255.1 Methylobacteriaceae bacterium
GGAGCCTAAGGATGGCATCACAGCCGACGATTGCCATACCATCTATAGTATCAACGGTCGCTCCCGAGGAATTTCGGCGAATGCGGCTCAAAAATCGCCCCGCGCCGACCTGGTTTGCGCCCTTCTCGTATTTCTGCACCCGCTGGAAGGTGAGGCCGAGGCCTTCGCCGAGCTTCTCCTGGCTCATGCCGCTCATCATGCGCCGCATCCGGACGCGCGCTCCAACCTGCCGATCGACCTCGTTCGGAGCCTTCTTCATCTCTCCCCGCCCACCGCGCCCAACCGCCATAGCACGTCAGTCTCGCTTGCGGCGACCGTAGGCCGCAGCGACCAGACACAATGTGTACAGGCTGGCCAAAATGGCATTACCGCGACCGTCGTAAATCGTGCCCGGCAGCGCCTGGGGGAGGCCCGAATCGAGCACGCCCTCCTGCCCGACAGGCAGGGAGGCCAGGACGCGGCCGTAGGGGTCGATCACGGCCGAGATGCCGGTATTGGCGGCGCGGACCATGGGCAGGCCGCGCTCGACGCTTCGCATGCGGGCCTGCGCGAGATGCTGGCGCGGACCGGGCGTGTTTCCGAACCAGCCGTCGTTCGTCACGTTCATGATCAAGCCGGGACGCGGACCCTCGGGCATCGTCTCGTCCGGGAAGATCGCCTCATAGCAGACGGAGCCGGCGACGGGGGGCAGGCCCGGCACCCGGAAGGCGAGCTTCCGGTCGCCGGCGCTGAAGCCGCCCGGGATATGCACGAATTGGCGAAGCCCGATCGCGCGCAACGCCCCGTCGAGGAAGCCCGGAACGTATTCGCCGAACGGGACGAGGTGGGCCTTGTCGTAGGTGGCGACGATCGCGCCGCCGGCGAGCGCCTGGATGGCGTTGAAGAACCGTCTCGTCCCGTCCGGGGCCGGCTCGCCTTCGCGCGCGGCGCCGGTGATGAGGACGGTCTTCGGGGGCAGCGAGCTCGCGATCCGGGCGAGCGCCGACGGTTCACGGTGAAGCAGGAACGGGAAGGCCGATTCCGGCCAGACGAGATGCGTGACGCCCGCGAGGCCCGGATGGTCGGGCGAGGTCGCGCGATCGCTGAGCTCGAGGTAGCGCTCGAGGATCGCGCCGCCGGCGGAGGGCCTGAACTTCTGGTCCTGGGTCAGGTTCGGCTGCATGATCCGGACGCTCACGCCGGCGACCGTGCCGGGCTCCGTCCGGGTCCGCGCCGCACCGAAGGCCGCGAGCGCGAGGAGCGCCAGCCCGGCGAGCGCGGTCGGGCCGTAGCGCCCGGCCGCGGTCTCGCCCGTCGCGAGCGTCGCGGGTGCCGCGAAGATCAGGATTGCGAGGAGCGTCAGCCCGAAGAGGCCGACGAGCGACGCGCCCTGCATGAGCCAGAGGTTCTGACCGAGCGCCATGCCGGGCGCGTTCCAGGGAAAGCCGGTCGCGACGTGGCCGCGGAGCCACTCGGACCCGCCGAGCCCGAAGGCGAGCGCCGCGACGCGCCAGGCGCCCGGCGACCAGACGCTTCTGGCGACCGCGAAGCCGAGCGCCGGAAAGACGGCGAGCACCGCGGGAAGCCCGAGCACCCCGAACGGCAGAAGCCAGGCGAAGATGTCGGGCTCGACCAGGAAGGCCGCGCCGAGCCACCACAGGCCGCCCACGAAATAGCCGAAGCCCCACAGCCAGCCGAGCGCCGCGGCGGCGTGCAGGCGCCCGAACCGGCTCGCCGCCGTCGCGCCGTCGAGCAGCCACACGGCCGTCGCGAGCGAGACCGCGAGGGCCGGCCAGAACCCGAAGGGCGGCATCGCGAGCGCGCCGACGGCGCCGGCCGCGACCGCGAGGGCGCGCCGCGTCCAGCCCTCGGCGAGGACGATCCGGCTGACGAACGGAGGCATCAGCGTGAGGCGGCGGCGCCTTCGGGCAGGTCCGATCCGCCGAGGCCCGGCGGCACGAGCCGGAGCCGCTTCAGGCGACGCGGATCGGCGTCCAGGATCTCGAAGGTGAAGCCCTTCGGCCCGGCGACCGTCTCGCCCCGCCGGGGCACGCGGCCGGCGAGCGTCGCCACGAGCCCGCCGATCGTGTCCACGTCGTCGGCGTCCTCGCCAGTCGCGAGGTCGGCGCCGACGAGCTCGGAAACCTCCTCGAGGCTCGCCCGCGCATCCGCGAGATAGGCCCCGCGATCGTCGCGAACGATCATCTGGGCGGTCTCGTCGTGCTCGTCCTCGATGTCGCCGACGACCGTCTCGACGAGGTCCTCGATCGAGACGAGCCCGTCCGTCCCGCCGTACTCATCGATGACGAGCGCCATATGGGTGCGCTGCGCCTGCATGCGGACGAGGAGGTCGATCACCGGCATGGAGCCCGGGACGAAGAGCACCGGCCGGAGGATGTTCGCGGCCGCGAGGGTCACCGCGAGGTCGATCCCGCCGAGGCCCGCCGCCCCGCCCTCCGGGTTCGTCTCGGCGCTGGACGCGAGGTAATCGAGGAAGTCGCGGATGTGGACCATCCCGAGCGGACGATCGAGCGATTCGGAATAGACCGGCAGCCGCGAATGGCCGGCGATCCGGAACAGGCCGAGGAGCTCACCGAGCGTCGCGTCGCTCGAGACCGCCTGGATGTCGGCGCGCGGCACCATGACGTCGGAGATCCGGACCTGGCTGAGGCCGAGCACGTTGCGGAGCATGGTCCGCTCGGCCGCGGAGAAGTCGTCCGCTCCGGCCTCCTCGAGCAGCTCCGCCACGTCGTCGCGCAGCGTCTCCCGGGGGCGGCCGCTGAACCGGTGGATGAGGCGATCGAACCAGCTTTCCGGCTCGCCGGACTGCCGATCGTCGTGGCGCTGCTCGCTCATCGTCTCACGTCTGGGGCAACGGGTCTGTGTCGCGGTACGGGTCGCCGATCCCGAGCCGCCCGAGCGCCTCGACCTCCAGGGCTTCCATCGCGTCCGCCTCGGAAGCCGTGCCGTGGTCGCGGCCGAGAAGGTGCAGGACTCCGTGGACGACGAGGTGGGCGACGTGCGCCTCCAGGCTCTTGCCCTCCGCTGCCGCCTCGGCCGCGACGGTCTCGTGAGCGAGCGCGATGTCGCCGAGATGGCGGGGCTCGCCATCCGGCACCGGCGCGTCCGCCGGGAACGAGAGGACGTTCGTGGCCTTGTCCTTCCCGCGCCAGGTGCGGTTGAGCGTACGGATCGCGCTATCGTCCGTGAGCAGCAGGGTCGCGGCGACCGGCTCGGTCCCGAGTTTCGCGACGGCGGCCGCGGCGGCCGCGGCCCGTTCCGCGGCCTCCTCGACCGTTCCGTCGGCCGGCCAGTCGCCGGCCTCGGCCAGGATGTCGAGCACGATCACTGCGCTTGGGCTCCGGGCGGCGGGACGCCGCGGCCTGCGCGCTCATAGGCGCTGACGATGCGCCGGACGAGGTCGTGACGCACGACGTCCGCGTCCCGGAACGTCACCCGGGCGACCCCCTCGACCCCGTCGAGAATGCGGACGGCCTCCTGAAGCCCGCTGCGCTGGCCGGGCGGCAGATCGATCTGGGTCGGGTCGCCGTTGACGATCATGCGCGACCCCTCGCCGAGCCGCGTCAGGAACATCTTCATCTGCATGGAGGTGGTGTTCTGCGCCTCGTCGAGGAGCACGACCGCGTTCGTCAGCGTGCGGCCGCGCATGAAGGCGAGCGGCGCGACCTCGATCATCCCGGTCTGCATCCCGCGCTCGACGTGGCGCGCCTCCATGAAGTCGTTGAGCGCGTCGAAGATCGGCCGGAGATAGGGGTCGACCTTGTCCCGCATGTCGCCCGGCAGGAAGCCGAGGCGCTCGCCGGCCTCGACCGCCGGCCGCGACAGGATCAGCCGCTCGGCCCGGCCGCTCTCGAGGAGCGAGACCGCGAAGCCGACCGCGAGCCACGTCTTGCCCGTTCCGGCCGGGCCCTCGGCGAAGACGAGCTCGTGCTGACGTAGCGCCTTGAGATAGGTGTCCTGTGCG
>JAFAPJ010000367.1 GCA_019247255.1 Methylobacteriaceae bacterium
CCAGACGGTTTGCGATGTCCGCTCGTGGTACTCGACCTCGGCCTCCGCGAGAGCCGTGCGCTCGACCGACGACCACATCACGGGCTTCGAGCCGCGATAGAGCTGGCCCGTGCGGGCGAAGGTCATGATCTCGCGCGCGATCTGGGCCTCGGCCGGCCACGACATCGTCGTGTAGGGATGAGCCCAGTCGCCTTCGATGCCGAGCCGCTTGAACTCCTCGCGCTGCACGCCGAGCCAATGCTCCGCGAAGGCGCGGCACTCGCGGCGGAAGTCGACGACCGGGACCTCGTCCTTGTTCTTGCCCTTCGCCCGGTACTGCTCCTCAATCTTCCATTCGATCGGGAGGCCGTGGCAGTCCCAGCCCGGCACGTAGTTCGAATCGAAGCCGAGCATCTGCTGCGAGCGGGTGACGAGATCCTTCAGGATCTTGTTCAGCGCGTGCCCGATATGGATGTTGCCGTTGGCGTAGGGCGGCCCGTCATGCAGCACGAAGCGTGGCCGATGGGCCGCCTGTTGGCGCAGCTGACCGTAGAGGTCGATCCGGGCCCAGCGCTCGAGGAGCAGCGGCTCGCGCTGCGGCAGCCCCGCCCTCATCGGGAAATCGGTGCGCGGCAGGAACAGCGTTTCGGAATAGTCGCGCGTCTCGGATGGGCGCGCCTGAAGAGCGGAATCGGTCATCGGTGATCGGCCTGTGCGCCCGTCGGTCGGGCCGGTTCTTGCGGAAGACGAGGGGCCTTGATCCCGACCGCCCGCGAGCCTCGGCTCAGCTGGCGGCCGGGCGGCGAATTCGCCCGATGGGGCGCGCGAGGCCGTCGGCTCTGACCATTCAATCTCGATACCAGCCCGGGGGTCGCGAATAAAGCGCTCGCGCGTCGCGTTCAGCCGATGAGGGACGGCATTTCGGACCCTTGCGCCAGAAGGGCGCGCGCCTGCTCGCTGTCCCGATCCATCTGGGCGACGAGCGCCTCAGCGCTCGCAAAACGCTCCTCTCCCCGTATCCAGCCGACGAACTCGGCCTCGATCTCGCGTCCGTAGAGGTCGCCCGCGAAATCGAAGAGATGGATCTCGAGGAGGGGCGCCCCGTCGTCGAAGGTCGGCCGGCTCCCGAAGCTCGCGACCGCGTCCCGGACGTCGCCCGGACCCAGCGCGACCCGGACCGCATAGATGCCGTGGCGAAGCCGGCAGCCCCGGCCGAGCGCGAGATTGGCGGTCGGATAGCCGAGCGTGCGGCCGAGCTTGCGGCCGTGCTCGACCTCGCCCGACACGAACCAGCGATAGCCGAGCATGGCGTTCGCGCTCGCGACGTCGCCGCGCTCCAGCGCCGCCCGGATACGGGTCGAGGAGACCGGCGCTCCCTCGATCTCGACCGTATCCGCGACCGAGCAGCCGAGCCCGTGCCGGCAGGCGAGGTCGGCGAGGAGCTGGGGGGAGCCCTGCCGGCCTCGTCCGAAGAAGAAGTTCGGCCCGACCACGATTCCGGACGCGCCGAGATCGCGCCCGATCGTCCCCGTCACGAAATCCGCCGCGCCTGTCGCGGCGAGCCGCCCGTCGAAGCGCTTGATGAACACGACGTCGAGCCCGAGCCAGGAGAAGATCTTCAGCTTGGCGCGCTCGTCCGTGAGCGAGAAGCGCGGCTTGTCGGGCGCGAAGAAGTCGCGCGGATGCGGGTCGAAGGTGAGAACCGCGCTCGCCACGCTCGTCGCCCGGGCAATCTCCTGAGCGGTCGCGACGAGCTTCTGATGTCCGCGATGCACGCCGTCGAAATTGCCGAGCGCCACGACGGAGCCGCGGAAGCGCTCGGGCACCGCCTCGCCGTCCCGGATCCTCGCCATCGCGACCGAGCGCTGCGCGCCGGCGAGGGTCATGGCTGAACGGTCACGGGCGCGCCTCCTGCCGGGCCGTTGTGCCGATGCGGGCCCGGAGGGGTCAAGCGCTGCCCGATCGGGTTAAGGGGCCGGCAACCCGCCCGCGGTTAGATGGGTCGAGTTCCGGCTTGCCCGGACCACGTCATTCTCGGAGGAAGGGGCATGGCCCTCGACCTGGGGACCCCGGTGCTCGTGGTGGACGATTACGCCACCATGGTCCGGATCATTCGCAATCTCCTGAAGCAGCTCGGCTTCGAGGACGTCGACGAGGCGTCGGACGGCACCGACGCGCTGACGAAGCTGCGTGCCCGCAAGTACGGCTTGGTCATCTCCGATTGGAACATGGAGCCGATGACCGGCTACGAGCTTCTCCGCCACGTCCGGGCCGACGAAGACCTGAAGACGACGCCGTTCATCATGGTGACGGCGGAATCGAAGACCGAGAACGTCATCGCGGCCAAGAAGGCGGGCGTCGACAATTACATCGTGAAGCCATTCAACGCGCAGACGCTGCGGACCAAGATCGAGGCGGTGTGCGGAAACTAAGCCGGCTCACAGGGCGGCGCGGTCCGCCGGCCGAGACCATTCTCGACCTCACGTCGGCGGACCTGAGGCCGTCTTCGGCGCCCCGTCGCGATGCGTCGCACCCGGGCGAGGACCTGACGCGCCTGTCCCGCGAGGTCGAGGCGGTCGCCGATTACGTGAACCGCCTTCGGCGGGAGGTCGC
>JAFAPJ010000372.1 GCA_019247255.1 Methylobacteriaceae bacterium
CGCCTGGCGGGGCTTCTGCCGCGCACCGACGGCTGGCGGGACGGCCGGGCTCGCGGCGGCCTTTCGGGCGACCGCGGATGCCTGGTCCGGGATCGAGTTCGTCCGCTACGGCCCCATCCTGGAGGCGAACCGGATCGAGCGGATCGCGCATTGGCCCGAGCGCGGGAACGCGGTCGGCCGCGCGATCTCTGCGCTCGTCGCGGGAACGGGCGAGCTGACGCCCGAGCGCCTCGCGGGGTCGAGCGCCGCCGGCCAGGGCCTGACGGCGCTCGAGCGCCTTCTCTTCGAGGGCGAGGAGCCGGGCCGCGTCTTCCTGGAACCCGGTCCAGTCGCCGCCCAGCGCTGCGCGGTCGCGAGCGCCATCGCGACGAATGTCGCCCGGATCGCGCGCGAGACGCTGGAGGGTTGGCAGCAACCGAACGGCGCCCTCGACCGACTCTCGACCGGAGGTCCGGAGGAGCGCGGCGAAGCCGCGACGCGGCTCGCGACCGAGCTCCTCGCCGCGCTCGAATTCATCGCGGACGCCAAGCTCGGCGCGCCGATGGGCAAGTCGGATGCGGAGGGCGCGCGGCCGACGCTCGCCGAAGGATGGCGCAGCGGCCGCTCGCTCCGGGCGATCCGGCTCGAGCTCGACGGGATCGCGGCGCTCGCCCGCCCGCTGATCGACCCCGCGACGGACGAGGGCAGCTCGGCCGCGGCCGGGCTCGCGACCGCCCGGAGCGTCGCGGCCGATCTCGGGGACGCGTCGCTCGGCGATCTCGCGGCCGATCCGGATCGGCGCGCGAGTCTCCTCCTCCTGCGCAACGCCGTCCTCGGCGCGCGCGAGCTTCTCGGCCCCGCCCTCGTCCAGACGCTCGACGTCACGATCGGCTTCAACAGCCAGGACGGCGATTGATGGACCGCCGCTCCTTCCTGGTCGCGCTCGGAGCGGCCTGTCTGCCCGGCGCCGCCGGGGCGAGCGCGACCGGCCCGGACGGCGCCGAGCCGGGCGAGCCCGTCTACGTCTCGGCCGCGAAGGCGCGTGACGGGTCGGCCGCCGTCGCGGCCTTCGGGGCGGACGGACGCCTCATCTACGCGACGCGGCTGCCCGAACGCGGCCACGACGTCGCGCCTCGGCCCCTCTCGGACGAGCTCGTGGTCTTCGCCCGCCGCCCGGGCAATTGGGCGGCGATCGTCGATCGCCGCTCGGGAGCCGTGTCCAGGCTCGTGACCTCGCCCCCGGGCCGCCACTTCTTCGGCCACGGCGTCTTCACGGCCGACGGGACGATCCTCTACGCGACCGAGAACCTCGTCGCGACCGGCGAGGGCGTGCTCGGCCTCTACGATGCCCGGGACGGGTACCGCCGGGTCGGCGAGCGCCCGACGCACGGGATCGGACCGCACGACCTCGCCTTCCTGCCGGGCGGCGCGCTCCTCGTCGCGAACGGCGGCACCCGCACCCAGCCCGAGACCGGCCGCGAGATCCTGAACCCGGACAGCATGGAGCCGAGCCTCGCGATCCTCGATCCGGCGACGGGCGCGGCGCGGCTGAAGGCGGAGCTCGGGCCCGATCTGCGAGGGCTCAGCATCCGCCACCTCGCGGTCATGCCGGACGGGAGCGCCGCCTTCGGCTGCCAGTGGGAGGGCGACCGCGAGGCGCTGCCCCCGCTCGTCGGGCTCCTCGCACCCGACGGCCGCACGCGCTTCCTCGACCTGCCGGAGGACGATCTCGCGACGCTCGACAACTACATCGGCTCGGTCCGGCTCGATCGCGGCGGCCGCGTTCTCGCGGCGACGAGCCCGAAGGGCGGCAGCGCCGTCTTCTGGGATCTCGCGACCGGACGCTATCTCGGCCGCCGCGCCCTCCCGGACGTGTGCGGCGTCGCGGAAGGTGCGCCCGCCGGCGCCTTCGTGATGACCTCCGGCCACGGCGAGGTCCGGGCGGCGGCGCCCGACCGCACGACCCTTGACCGTCTCGGGGGCAGCGACCTCGAGCGCTGGATGTGGGACAACCACCTCGTCCGGCTCTGACCCGGACGGGACCGTTCGCGCCCGACCGCGCTTGCCTTCCGGACGCGGGTTGCTAAGAGCCGCCGCTCCCCGGACCGGACGATCAGGACATGGCGGCCTTCAGCGAGCGGGTGTTCTCGGGCGTGCAGCCCACGGGCAACCTGCATCTCGGCAATTATCTCGGCGCGATCACCCGGTTCGTGGCGCTGCAGGAGCGGTACGACTGCGTGTATTGCGTCGTCGACATGCATGCGATCACGGTCCCGCAGGACCCGACCGAGCTTCGCCGGCAGACGCGCGAGGTCACGGCCGCCTTCATCGCGTCCGGCATCGATCCCGTGCGCCAGATCGTGTTCAACCAGAGCCAGGTCGGCGCCCATGCCGAGCTCGGCTGGATCTTCAACTGCGTCGCCCGCATGGGCTGGCTCAGCCGGATGACCCAGTTCAAGGAGAAGGCCGGCAAGGACCGGGAGAACGCCTCCGTCGGCCTCTTCGACTATCCCTGCCTGATGGCGGCGGACATCCTGGCCTACAAGGCGACCCATGTCCCGGTGGGCGAGGACCAGAAGCAGCATCTGGAGCTGACCCGCGACATCGCCGGCAAGTTCAACAACGATTTCTCGGCCTCCATCGCGTCGAACGGGCACGGGGAGGCCTTCTTTCCCCTGACCGAGCCCGTGATCGGCGGCCCCGCCGCGCGCGTCATGTCGTTGCGCGACGGGACCAAGAAGATGTCGAAATCGGACCCGTCCGACTATTCCCGCATCAACCTGACGGACGACGCGGACGCGATCGCCCAGAAGATCCGCAAGGCGAAGACGGATGCCGAGCCCTTGCCGTCCGAGGAGGCGGGTCTCGCGCGCCGGCCCGAGGCCGACAACCTCGTCGGCATCTACGCGGCGCTCGCCGGCGCCGAGAAGCCGGCCGTGCTCGGCGAGTTCGGCGGCGCCCAATTCTCGACCTTCAAGGGCGCGCTCGTCGACCTCGCCGTCGAGAAGCTGGGGCCGATCGGGGCCGAGATGAACCGGCTCGTCGCCGATCCGGGCCATATCGACCGCGTTCTGGCAAACGGGGCGGCGCGCGCGGCCGCGATCGCGGACCGCACGGTCGCCGAGGTCAAGGACATCCTCGGCATGGTGCGCTCCTGACGGAGGCCGACGCGTCCGCTTGCCGGGCTCCAGGGCGTCCCGCATGGTCGCCCTGCGGGCGGGGCTGAGGCGATGAGCGGGGCGAAGAGGCGCAGCTTCGAGGCCGGGCACCGGCCGAAATTCATGGTGGTGGTCGACGGAACGCCCGAATGCGGCCGGGCGATCCATTTCGCGACGCGCCGCTGCACCCGGACGGGCGCGAGCCTCCTGATGCTCGGCGTCGCGATCCCGCCGGAGGGCTTCGAATGGCTCGGCGTCGGCGACACGCTGCGGGCCGAAGCGGAGGAGGAGACGGCGACCTTGGTCGCTGACGCGGCCGATCAGGTGCGCAGCGGCGCCGGTCTCGAGCCCGAGCAGGTCGTGCGCACCGGCGAGAAGAGCGAGGCGATCCTCGCGCTCATCGAGGAGGACCAGGACATCTCGTTCCTGGTCCTCGCGGCCGGCACCGGCTCGAGCGGGCCCGGGCCGCTCGTGTCGGCCATCGCGGCGATGTCCGGCTCGACCTTCCCGATCCCGGTCGTGATCGTGCCGGGCGACCTCACGGACGAGGAGATCGAGGCGCTGGCGGGGTGACCCGGCGAGACGGTCGCCCGGTCGGGTCCGTCGTTCGGCGGCCGGATGGGTCGCTCTATGCGGCCTGCAGCCGGGCGGAGAGCAGCCCGCGATTGACCAGCGCCTCGGCGATCTGCACGGCGTTCAGCGCCGCACCCTTGCGCAGGTTGTCCGACACGCACCAGAAAGCGAGCCCGTTCTCCACCGTCGGGTCCTCGCGCAGGCGCGACACGAACACCGCGTCCTCGCCCGCCGCCTCGTGCGGGGTCCGGTAGCCGCCGGGCTCGCGCTTGTCGTCGATCAGGATGCCGGGCGCCTGACGCAGGATCTCCCGGGCCTCGTCGGCCGAGATCGGCCGCTCGAACTCGACGTTCACGGCCTCCGAATGCGACACGAACACGGGCACGCGCACGCAGGTCGCCACCAGCTTGATCTTGGGGTCGAGGATCTTCTTCGTCTCGACCACCATCTTCCATTCTTCCTTCGTGAAGCCGTCCTCCATGAAGACGTCGATATGAGGAATGACGTTGAAGGCGATCCGCTTCGGAAACTTCTTCATCTCCATCTGGGAGAGCGAGAAGACGCTCTTCGTCTGGCTGAAGAGGTCGTCCATGGCGTCCTTGCCGGCGCCCGAGACGGATTGGTAGGTCGCGACGACCACGCGCTTGATCGTGGCGGCGTCGTGCAGGGGCTTCAGGGCGACGACGAGCTGCGCGGTCGAGCAGTTCGGGTTCGCGATGATGTTCAGCTTGGAGAAGCCCCGGACCGCCTCCGCGTTCACTTCCGGCACGACGAGCGGGACGTCCGGATGCATGCGCCAAGCCGACGAGTTGTCGATGACGACGGCGCCCTGCTGACCGATCCTCGGCGACCAGGCCTTCGAGACCTCGCCGCCCGCCGACATGAGGCAGATGTCGGTCTTGGAGAAGTCGAAGTCCTCCAGCGCCTTGGTCTTCAGCGTGCGATCGCCGAAGGAGACCTCCTGGCCGATGGAGCGGCGCGAGGCGAGCGCGACGACCTCGTTCACCGGGAAGGCGCGCTCCGCCAGGATGCCCAGCATCTCCCGCCCGACATTGCCGGTCGCGCCGACGATCGCGACGTTGAAAGCCATCTCATCATCTCCTGGCAGCTCTGAGGGCAGCTATGCCCGATCACCTGTTGCGGCCCCGTTATGTGGGGGCGGCTCGACGTCAGGTCAGCGGTCGACGCGCGTCACCGCGCCGACGGCCGGTTTACCGGGCGCCGGTTTCAGCGGGAATCGAGAGGGCGCGCGCATGTGGCGATGGACCGATCGCCGCAGCAACACCGCGCCGTGCATCCTGTCAAGACTCTGCGGTCAGCGGCCGTTTCGGCCGCCTGCCGGGCCGCGCCGGTTATCCTGGACGACGTGGTCCAGCTGCTCGATCAGCATGCGCAGCCGAGGCGGCAGCGGGGCG
>JAFAPJ010000185.1 GCA_019247255.1 Methylobacteriaceae bacterium
GGCCTGGCCGAGAGCTGGGACGTGTCGGAAGACGGCAAGACCTACACCTTCCGCCTGCGCCACGGCGTGAAGTGGCACCAGAACCGCAACTTCAAGCCGACGCGCGACTTCAACGCCGACGACGTGCTCTTCTCCTTCGAGCGGCAGTGGAAGGAGGATCACCCCTTCTTCAAGGTGACGAGCACGAACCACACCTATTTCAACGACATGAATTTGCCGAAGCTGTTGAAGTCGGTTGAGAAGGTCGACGACTACACGGTCAAGATCACCCTGACCCAGCCTGAGGCGCCGTTCCTGTCAGATCTCGGCATGCAGTTCGCCGCGATTCAGTCCAAGGAATACGCGGACGCCATGACCAAGGCCGGTACGCCCGAGAAGGTCGATCAGGAGCCGATCGGCACCGGACCATTCTATCTCGTCCAGTACCAGAAGGACGCGATCATTCGCTACAAGGCGTTCCCGGAATATTGGGAAGGCAAGGCCAAGATCGACGACCTCGTGTTCGCGATCACGCCCGATGCGTCGGTGCGCTGGGCGAAGCTCCAGCGCGGCGAGTGCCACGTGATGCCCTATCCGAACCCGGCCGATCTCGAGGCGATCCGCAAGGACGCGAATGTCGAGGTGCTGGAGCAGCCCGGGCTCAACATCGGCTATCTCGCCTACAACACGACGAAGAAGCCCTTCGACGACGTACGCGTCCGCAAGGCGCTCAACATGGCGATCAACAAGAAGGCGATCCTCGACGCGGTTTACCTGACGACGGGCGTCGCGGCCGTGAACCCGATCCCGCCCACAATGTGGTCCTACAACAACGACGTGAAGGACGACCCGTTCGATCCGGAGGCGGCCAAGAAGCTCCTCGCGGAAGCCGGTTTCCCGAACGGCCTCGAGACCGACCTGTGGGCCATGCCCGTGCAGCGCCCCTACAATCCGAACGCCCGCCGCATCGCCGAACTGATGCAGGCCGACCTCGCGAAGATCGGCGTGAAGGCCGAGATCAAGAGCTTCGAGTGGGGCGAGTACCGCAAGCGTTTGCAGAGCGGCGAGCACCAGATGGGGATGATCGGCTGGACGGGCGACAACGGCGACCCGGACAACTTCCTCCACACCTTGCTCGGCTGCGCGGCCGCGCAACCCGGCGGCGGCAACACGGCGAAGTGGTGCAACAAGGAGTTCGACGACCTCGTCGTAAAGGCCAAGGTCACGACCGATCAGGCCGAGCGGTCGAAGCTCTACGAGCAGGCTCAGGTCGTCTTCAAGCGGGAGGCGCCCTGGTTCACGATCGCTCATGCGGTGCAGCTGAAGCCCGTCCGCAAGGAGGTGGTGGACTTCAAGCTCTCGCCGTTCAGCCGTCACTCCTTCTACGGCGTCGACCTGAAGTAACGGATCGCGACCGGAGGCGGGGCTTGCGGGTCCCGCCTTCGGCTTTCGCCCGTCCCAGACGTGCCGCTCCATTGCGCCGGCCTGCACTCCGTGATGAATTCGACCGATCTCGGTTGCGTGGCTGGACGGTCTTGGACGGGGCAGCGTTGAAAACGGGAGCCGACGCGCTCGCGGTGACGTTCTGGGGCGTCCGAGGGTCCATCCCGACCGCCGGCGGGAAGTTCGAGGGCTTCGGGGGCAACACCCCCTGCGTCGAGGTGCGCTGCGGCGACCGCCTGTTCGTCGTGGATGCGGGGAGCGGGCTCGTGATGCTCGGCGCCGCGTTGGCCGGGGGAGCGCCGCCCGAGATCGACATCCTGCTGAGCCACCTGCATCTCGACCACGTGACCGGGCTGCCGTTCTTCAAGCCCGCGCTCATGGCGGACCGTCTCGTCCGCATCCATTGCGGGAACCTCATGGGCGATTCGGCCGAGGCCGCGCTCGACCGGCTCTTCTCGCCGCCTCTCTTCCCGATCTCGCTCGCGCAGCTGCCCGGCCGGGTCGAGCATCTCGGGTTCAAGGCCGGCGACACCGTCGAGTTCGAGGACGGTCGCGTCGTTCGGACGATCCCGCTGAACCATCCGGGCGGCGCGACAGGCTATCGCTTCGACCATCGCGGCCGCTCGGTCTGCTACATCAGCGACATCGAGCATACGGATCCCTGGCCGCCCCCTGACCTCACCGAATTCGTCCGCGGCGCCGACCTCGTGATCTACGACGGCATGTTCTCCGAGACGGAGTACCTGCGCTGCCAGGGCTGGGGCCATTCCACCTGGCAAAAAGGCGTGGCGCTGTGCGAGGCGGCGGGGGTCGACGGGCTCGCGGTGTTTCACCTGCACCCCGCCCACGACGACGCCTATCTCGACGAGGTCGAGCGCGAGGTCGCGGCCACCATGCCGGGGGCTTTCCTCGCCCGCGAAGGACGCCGGATCGTCTTCGAGCCGCGCTGAGGCGAACGGGAACCGCGAGGATCGCGGTCAGAACAGAAAGTCGTCCTCGCTCTCGGGCAGGCGGCCGGTTTCGGCGCCCGCGAGGCGCTCGGCGAGCTTCGCCAGCGTCAGATGGGCCGCAGCGAGATCGGGCCTGACCGAGACCTCGGAGGGCACCTGATCGACGAGCGCGCGCATGAAGGCCGCGGTCGCGGCCAGCGATTGCGTGATGAGGTCGAGGTTCTGGGCCGAGCGCAGACCCTCGCGCGTGATCGCTTCGCTCGTCAGCGTCTCGGACAGACCTTCCTGGACCGCGAGCGACAGGTCGGCGAGCGTCCGCAGCTCGCCTTCGATGCGCCCCATCACCTCGGGAAGGCTCGCACGCGCGGCCTGCATCTCGTTTCGTCCTCGTGGGCTCAACCGATCCGGTGTAGCGGAACCGGGGTATAGGTTTCCTTACGCGCGCGCCCCGGAGCGCTCGACGCCGCCGAGATGCGCGAGAAGGCGGGCGTTGATCGTCGCCGTCTCCTCGAGCTGCAGCCAATGGCCGGCGTGAGGGAGGACGAGGCGCTCGCCGGCCCGGCAGCGCTCGAGCGACCGGTCCGCGAGCCCCGCCTCGAGAAACGGGTCGCGACCGCCCCAGGCGACGAGCGTCGGCGCCTCGATGCGCCCGAGCGGCGCGCGCGGCCTGCGAGGCAAGGCGCGATACCAGTTGAGCATGCCGGTCAACGCGCCCGGCTCCGCCCAGGCGCGCCGGTAGGCGGCCCATTCCGCAGGCGACAGCGTGCCCGGCCGAACTCCGCGCTCGACGGCGCGCTTCAAGGCCCGATACCCGCCCGTCGTTAGCGCCCGCTCGGGCAGGACCGGCAGCTGGAAGAACGCGATGTAACCGCTTCTGAGCGCCTGGCCGGGATGGGCGACCAGGTAGGAGCCGAACACGTCCGGATGAGGCGCCGCCAGGATCGCGAGGCGCTCGACCCGGTCGGGGTGGCGGCCCGCGACCCACCAGGCGACGAGGCCGCCCCAATCATGCCCGACGAGCGCAAAGCGGCCCGCCCCCTCGCCATCCGCCAGCGCCACCACGTCGGCGGCGAGCCGCTCGATCCGGTAAGCGTCGGTCCCGGAAGGCTTCGCGCTGCCCGCATAACCCCGTCCCTGCGGCAGGAGCACCCGGAACCCGGCCTCGGCGAGAGCCGCCGCCTGCCGGCGCCAGACCCACCAGCCGTCCGGGAAGCCGTGCAGCAGGATCGCGAGAGGCGCGCCCGCGCGGCCGCCCTCCGCGACCAGAAGATCGATCCCGTTCACGCGGCGGAGGGAAGCCGAGAAACCGGTTGGCATGAGGTCGTCGGGCGTCATGGCTCGCAGGGCCGAATGCTGGAGCTTCACGGGATAACGACGCCGCGCGCCGCAGGCTCCCGTCGGAACGGCCCGGGACGCCTCCCGTTGGTCAGTGAAGCGAGGAGCCTCCAGGATGAGCGCATCGAAGCACGCGCGAACGAAGACGCCGAGCGACGCGGACCTCGCCGGCAATCCCGGGATCGGGACATCGAAGGGCACCACCCTCGCGGGCGAGGACGCCGAGACGATCGAAGCGGATTCGACCTTCGAGGGTGACGTCGAGAACGAGCCGAACCGCGAGGGCGGGGTCGATCCCGGCCATCTCGGCCGGACGAACCGCTAGGCCGCGGAGCGGGTCGCTCCCGGCTCGGCCACGGGGATCCCCTCCGCGACGTATTCGGACAGCTTGTTGCGGAGCGTGCGGATCGAGATGCCGAGGATCCGGGCCGCGTGGGTCCGGTTGCCGAGGCAATGGTCGAGCGTGTCCAGGATGAGGTCGCGCTCGACATCCGCGACCGTCCGGCCGACGAGCGCGCGGGTGACCGCCTCGGCGGTCTCGGCCGCGCGGCTCGCCTCGCTCGGCGCCGCGTCGAGCGCTTCGCCGTCCGGCGTTCGGATCGCGTCGACGTCGATCGTGTCGCCCGGCGCCAGCAGCACGGCGCGGTGCATCGCGTTCTCGAGCTCGCGCACGTTGCCACGCCAGGTGCCGCGCATCACGAGCCGCTTCGCATCGAGCGAGAGGGGGCGTGTCGGCAGGCCGTTCACGCCGGCATAGCGCCCGGCGAAGAAGGTCGCGAGCTCGAGGATGTCGCCCGGGCGCTCTCTGAGCGGCGGCAGGCGCAGATGCACGACGTTCAGGCGGAACAGGAGATCCTCCCGGAACGTGCCCTTGCGAACCTCGTCGGCGAGATTGCGGTTGGACGTCGCGAGAACCCGGATGTCGACCTTCACGGGCTGCGCGCCGCCGACGCGGTCGATCACCCGTTCCTGCAGCGCCCGCAGCAGTTTCGCCTGCAGGCGCACGTCCATCTCCGAGATCTCGTCAAGCAGAAGCGTGCCGCCGTTCGCCTCCTCGAACTTGCCGATCCGACGCGCGACCGCCCCCGTGAAGGCGCCTTTCTCGTGACCGAACAGCTCGGACTCGAGGAGGTTGTCGGGGATCGCGGCGCAATTCACCGACACGAAGGGCTTGTCGCGGCGCTGCGAGCGCGAATGGACGTAGCGGGCCAGAACTTCCTTGCCGGTCCCGCTCTCGCCCGTGATGAGCACGGACGCCTCGGAGCGCGCGATCTGCTCGGCGAGGCGCACCACCTTCTCCATCGCGGGGTCTCGCCACACGAAGGAGCGGCTGTCCGCCGCCACCGCCTCGATCACCGCGGCGATCAGCTCGGGATCTGGCGGCAGCGGGATGTATTCCTTGGCGCCGGCCTGGATGGCGGCCACGGCCGCGCGCGCGTCCGTCGCCGTCCCGCAGGCGACGACCGGGGTCCGGATGCGCTCGGAAGCGAGCGCGTCCACGAGCTCGCGCACGGGCAGCGTCACCTCGATCATGACGAGGTCGGCGCCCTTCGCACGGAGCACGGACAGCGCCTGCGCGATGCTTTCGGCCTGCGTGACGGTCGCGCCGCGGCTCATCGCGATCTTGGAGGCCGCGATCAGCTCGCCGGAGAGCCGCCCCACGATGAGAAGGCGCATGGGTGTTCTCCCTTAGGGGGTCGGGGCCGCGGCGGCCGCGAGGGCCGGGGCGTGCCAGCGATAGGCGATCTTCGGCTGCGCCTCGGCGCCGAGCCGGTCGTAGAGGGCGCGGGCGGGGGCGTTGGCAGCCTCCGCCTCCCAGTCGATCCGCGAGCAGCCGCGCTCGACCGCGAGGGCGGCGAGCCGCCGCATGAGCGCCTCGCCGGCGCCGAGGCGTCGCGCGGCCGCCCGGACGTAAAGGTCCTTCAGGAACAGGATCGGAGCGAGCCGCGTCCCCGGAAAGAGCGTGCCGAAGAAGGCCGCGCCGGCCACGTCGTGGGGCGACGTCGCGACCAGCACCTCGCAGCCCGGCGGCAGCGTCCCGATCAGGCTCTCGACCGCCGCGGCCGGCAGGGCGGCGCCCGCGTAATGCGCCTGCATCTCGCAAGCGAGCGCGGCGACGCCGACGCGGTCGGCGTCCGTCATGAGGCGCAGCTCGAA